>NZ_LSIZ01000044.1:0-149441 GCF_001556505.1 Streptococcus sp. CCH8-H5
TAAGGACGAAGAATAGGCTGCACAAAGTTCTTCAAGTCGCCTTCCCAGAAATCGAGATTCTACTATCTACTCCTGCAGGTGAGCAATATTAGAATCTCGTGTCCATCTTCCCAACAAAGCATTAGGTGCTGGAATTATCGGAAGTTGAGTTGAAAGAGACTATTCGCCAGTCAACCTCTAAACGCATTTCAGAGAACAGAGTAGGTAACTTGGCTGAGAAGCTAGTTGGACTGGTAAAGCAATCTTATTCTGCCATTTCAAAAACCTCTCCTATAATAGAAGAGGTTAAGTATAATGCACAGAAACTTATAAGGTTGACAAGCCGTCGAGAACAAGTTTTAGAACAGTTGATAGAGTTAGCTAAACCTCTACCTGAATATGTGATTCTTCTCTCTATTCCTGGCATCGCAGAGACAACGGGTACAAGCGTTATTGGCGAATTAGGAGACATTCGTCGCTTTACGTCTGCTAATCAAATCAACGCTTTTATCGGTATTGATCTCAAACACTATGAGTCGGGAGATTTCCTAGGTCAAGAGCATATTACTAAGCGTGGGAATCCTTGTGCAAGAAAAATTCTGTACAAATCTATTCGCAATATCGCTTCAGCTAGCCATACCAATCCTTGTCATATCGCAGATTTCTATGAGAAACGAAACAGACAATCGACAATAGCTTCAACTAAGCCACATACGATTTCCTCTATACATCGTCTCATTCGAACAATGTATTACCTCATTACGCATAACAAACTTTACGATTACTCTTTGACCCAAAATCGATAAGGCTGTCTATGCCGTATTATGGTAACACCTTGTTTCAAAAAATACCAGATGAGGTGTTTTTTTAGCATGCCCATTTATGGATCAAAAAGTGTTAAAAATAAGACAGTAACCTCAGAATAGCCACTATCTTATCTCTTTTTTTACTTAAAGCCTTGATAGACTTGGCAAATGGTAGAAAAAGAGAACCGAAGTTCTCCTTTTTATTTTATTCTATTAGTTTAACACTCTAGGTGGGTAAGCAATACCAGTCTTATCAAAGTAAACGTAGATTCCTGGTTGGATTTCTATCCATGTGCTGATGGCTTTCTTACCACTATCACCATAGTAATAGCTAATACGACCATTGCCAGCAGTTACCGTTTGTCCTTTTACTTGTTTACCATCTTTAGCGAAGTAATAGGTATCAGCACCGATTTTAACTTCACCAGTTACTGTCTTACCATTAGAACCAATATAATACCAATTGTTATCACCTGTTGTGAAGAATTCATTAGTCAAACGTTCACCTGTTGCAGCATCGTACTTGCTATAGGTACCATCTGCATTCTTAACAACGCCACCTTTAACTTGGCTTCCATCTTCTTTAAAGTAGAGGTGTTGTCCATTGATAACTTGAGCACCTGTAACAGTCTTACCATTAGCGCCTGCATAGTACCAAACATTGCCATCAGTTGTGAAGAATTCGTTAGTCACTAGCTCTCCAGAACCTTCTTTGTACTTACTATAAGTACCATCTGCATTCTTAACAACGCCACCTTTAACTTGACTTCCATCTTCATTAAAGTAAAGTTTTTGACCATTGATAACTTGAGCACCTGTAGCGGCAACACCATTTTCATCGAAGTGGTACCATTTACCATCGATGTTCCTCCAAGTGTTCTTGATAGCATTACCAGTATGAGCTTCGAAGTAATAAGTCTTACCTTTATAGGTTGCTAACTTATCTTTAGTTTGGAAACCATCTTCACCAAAGTATTGTGTGGAACCATCGATAACAGTAAGACCTTTAGCCATGACACCTTCATTAGTGAAGTAACGGAATTTCACAACCTTAGATTCATTACCATCTTTATCAGTTTCAGTTACATCAAATTTAGTGTAACCACCCTTGTACATTTGACCTTTATAGTTATAAAGGTAAGTATTACCGTTAGCATCAACATAGAAGGCATTGCTCAACATGATACCATTTGGCAAGAAACGATAAACATCTTTACCATTTGGTGAGTATTCACCATTTGTAACCATGTGACCACGTGCATCAAAGTAATAGGTATTTCCATTGAAAGTAACAAAGGCAGATTTAGCTTGATTACCACTTGTACCGAAGTAAGTGATTCCCTTACCATCATTTGAGAACCCAGTAACAGCCTTTTCATTTCCTGTCAATTGAAGAGGAATGAAGTTACCTTCTTTAGTGACAGTGAAATATTTACCAGTTGCTTCATCGCTAAGTACATAGCCAACACCGCGGTCAAGAACGTTTGTTCCGTTGAAGTATTTAGCCTTCCATTGTTTCAATTTAACAGAATCATCAATTGGTTTACCAGTTGAGATCATGTTTTCCGTGAACATTTTAGGGTACTTAGCTTTAAGTTCAGCTAAGAATTCGCCACCATATTGAGCTTGGTAATCCCTACCTGATGACTTAGAGTTAGCTACATAAAGTGAGTGATCAATGATAGCATCTGCAATCTTACGTCCTGCACCGTCAGTACGAGTCGCTGTTACGACTTCTTTACCTGGCAATTGGTAAATTTGGTCTGGAACCCAGTCAGCGATTGCTTGGATACCCGCTTTGTGAAGGGCTTTAAGAGCATCACGAAGATCTTCTTTAGAACCATATTTATTGTTCTTACTCATGGCAAGATCATAACGATCTGCAAAGGCATAACCATTTTGGATAACTGAGTCAAGGAAGGTACCGTCATCGGCAGATACAAATTGTGGTGCCATTTCAAATGATGTTACGCCCCATGATTTGAACAAATCAACATTTTCAGCAATCTTACGGTTAGTATAGACTGAAGGATCTGAACCATCCGGGATAGTTTGGAAGTTTGAGAATCCTTCGTAGATCAATTGTGAATCATAAGCCTCAGTCGCTTTAAGGGTCAATTCGCCTTCTTTTTTAGCTTCTGTTGAAGGTGCTACACGGATATCTTGATCATCTGAAGCTCCGACTGGAACCCAAACTGCTACGAAACCTGACATATCAAATGTTTCATAACCCTTGATGTCATTAGCGCCGAAAGTCAAGACACCATTGCTGTCTGTTTCTTTCACGTAACCTGCTGCGATTGCCTCTGCATCAGATGTAAAGTTCTTGATACCATCAGCTGTACCAACAATCAAAGCACGGTATTTCTGGTTGGCATGGATTTTACCCATTTCAACATTAAGTTTAGCTGACTGATCCAAAGTCAATTTTGGATTATTCACTACAAGAGTTACCTGACCAGAGGTACGGCTGTATTTAGAACCTTCTGTATCGTCAGCTGTCATGATGTCTTTACCATAACGTACTGAAGTGTAGACTTCACTTGTGCGGTAAAGTTCAACATCTGAATTGTCCATCTTACCATCAGTTGGCAACCAGTAAGAACGTTGCGCTTGTCCACCAGATACATACTTGATACGGTTCTTCATCAAGTTAACGATGGTGTCGTGATATGGTGATTTAGTTTCCATATAGTGACCGTCATCTGTATAAAGGTCTCCATAGTAGACACGAGTGATCGTTTCCATGTTCTGCAACATTACAGCATAAGCTGCAGGGATGTTATTCAAGGTATATTTCTTATTGCTGCTGAGCATGTCTTTGTTGTAAATTTCAAATGCTTGCTTCATTTCAGAATCAGAGATAGTGAAACCATCTGATTTTTTATTGATTTCTTTCTTAATGATTTCAGCAATAATATCTTGAACGTTGTTATCATGGGCACGGATAAAGACGTAGTTTCCTGACGCGTCTCCGTATTTCTCATTGTATTTACCAATTGTAGACTGTTTAGCTGTACCGTCTTCGTTGTAGGCAGTGCTTCCATCTTTGTTAATCCAGTCAGTCTTAAAATCGCGTTGAGTCGTATTGAAAGTATTGTTATACAAAGGACTTACAGCTGGTGTACGATCCTTAATTGGTTTAGCCAATGAGAAAAGGAGGGCCAAACGTTGTTTATTTTCCATGGCAAGCGCAGCACCATCAGTCTTGTCATTGTAATGGTTGTCGTTAAGACTCCACGCTTCAAGAACTGAGATATGAGCAAGAGCTTGCGCCTCAGATTTATTTACACCATAGTACTCACGGAAGTAGTTTGTGTAGAGTTGAAGCATGTCTGCATCGACATTATCTACCGCGTCGACACGGATACCATCGAAGTTAGCATCCTTGTCACCCATAACGATTGAACCCCAGTTCATAAGGTAGTGGATTTGGTTCAATTGTTCCGCTTGAACAACTGGGTTTGACAAATCTACGTCATTAGCTAGCAAGAAGTCGAAACCGCCCATGTGGTTTGGATCTGACTGCTCATCAAGAACTGACTTATCAATTGTACCCTTTTGATTAGTAGCCGTATGGTTCAAAAGACGATAGTTAGAGTTAGCCCATGGTGTACGTGAATCATTTACATAGAGAAGGGCACCACCTTGAAGGTGATCTTCGCCGCCACCTTTAGAGTAGTTTTCAGTTTCTTTGTTCCATTGTGGTTGTGTCTTAACAAAAGCAGAAATAGTTTCACGCAACCATTGTGTTGATTTTTCAGCCTGAATCTTTTGTTCAATCTTAACTTGGATATCCTTAGCAGCAACATTCAAAGTTTCTTGCTTATCTGTGCTAGTGTATTTAGCATCCAAGTTAAATACTTTAGACATGTAGTTCAAGTAGTTAACTTGTGTATCTACATTTGGCCACCAAGCCATCAAAAGTGGACGGAAATCTTCTGCCGTTGATGCTTGCCAAGTTACACCATCTTTGATGATAGAAGCTGGACGGTACCAGCTATCTGCAGTCAAATAACCATCAATCAATTCAAAGCTAGCTTCAGATGAATCGTAGGCACGGTTATTTATTGAGAAACCATCAACAATATTTGTTGTTCCTGGTGTGAAAGAGTATGTTGATGAGCTTGTAAGGGCACCATCTTTACCGAAGTAAAGCAATTGACCATTTACAGTAATGGCAAAGTTTTCTTTGTGTGAACCATCTTCATTAACATAGTAATATTTACCATCAATGTTTTTGATGTTTTTCAAGGAAAGCGCAGCTTCTACTTCTGAATCTTTCAAAGCAGCTTCTGGCGCTTTAACTTCTGTGTTTACAACTTCAGCCTTCACTGTTGCTGGTTGTTCTTCTGCTTTTTCAGTTGTAACAGCTGGTGCATCTGTTGTCACAACTGCTTCTTTATTTGGAACAGCTGCCACCGCTACATCAGAAGTTGTTGCTGTTGTAGCTGCTTCAGCTGTTGCTTGTGTGTTCGTTGTAGTTGCTGTTTCGACGGCATTTGTTTCTTTAGCAGGCGTTAAAACATCTGCTTCTTTTGTATTTGTACGTTTATCGACTTCTTTGGTTGCTTCTGTAGAAGTAACTAAATCGGCTGTTGTATCTAAATTTGGTTGAGTTACTATCTTATCTTGAGTTTCATCCGCTGAAACTGAAGATGTTGTTGCAGACAATCCTCCTACGACAGTAGCAAGTGCTGCAGAGGCAACTGCAATTGTGACCCATTGCTTCTTAACTTTATGAAGCTTATAGTGTACCTTATTTTCCATTATAATTTTCCCCGTGATTTTATTTGTCAAAATCAGACTGAAATCTATCCGATTTCAAACAATTACATTATATCATTATTTTCTAACTATTTCTCGAATTAATTGTTTTTTTATAAATTATATGTAACATAACAGCAACATTAGAAAAGTTTTGTAACACACCTATTTCATAGGCTTTCAATTCTCATTTTCATATCATTTGATAAGTAAAACTATTTTCTATAAAAACCACTAAAACCCTTGATACAATGGCTTTTACAACGATTCTGACTCAAAATTGATATTTGTCAGATTTTTTTCTTTAAGGAGCAAAAAAAGGCAAAATTTCTTTAAACGATTCTCGTTTTCAAGAAATTTCACCTATAAATTCATGTCAAATCATATCGTTTTTCACTTAATCTCTCAGATTAAGATTAGATTGATTGATTATTTATCAAAATCAGCATAACCATTTTCATCGAAGAAGACAGTCTTACCGTCTTGGAAAGTGATCCATGTGTTTGTCACACGTTCTCCAAGAACTGATTCGTAGTATTCCACTCCTTTTGGTGTGCTGATTGGGCTACCTTTAACTTGACGTCCCAAATGATCAAAGTAATACTCTTTACCATCGATATTTTGGCGTCCTGTTACAGCCTTACCATCTTTGAAGTAGTACCAAACATTGTTACCAGTTGTCAAGAAACGGTTATTGAGACGCTCCCCTGAATCTTTATCATAGTAAGAAAGTGAACCATCAGCATTCTTAACAAAGTCACCTTTAACTTGGCTACCATCTTCTTTGAAGTAATAGTTTTTACCGCCAATGCTATAGGCACCTGTCACGATTTCACCATTATCTTTGGCATAGTACCATGTCTTACCACCATCAAGAGTGAAGAAATCAGATTTGACTTGGCTTCCATCAGCATTGAAGTAATAGTTAAGGTGGTCAATTGTTTGACGACCTGTGGCGAGGTTACCATCCTTATCAGCATGGTACCACTTGCCGTTTACTTCGAAGAACTTGTCTTTAACCTTGTAACCATTATCTACAGTGTAGTAGCTAATCTTGCCATTTTCAGTAACAAATTCACCTTTAACTTGGGCACCATTTGCACGGAAGTAGTATTCGTGACCATCCAAAGTAAGGGAACCTGTCACATTTTTACCAGCTGCATCACGGTAGAACCATGTTGAGCCATCCGTTGTGTAGAATTCACCCTTCTTAGCTTGTGCATAGCCTTGATCGTTGAATTCATACCAGATACCATCGATTTCTGCCCAACGATTTGTATAGGCATTACCTGAATTTTTATCGAAGAAGTAGAGTTTCCCATCTGGAGTCACATACTTAGTGCCTTTAGCTTGGAAGCCATTTTCATCAAAGTATTGTAATCCTCCACCAGCATAAGTCAAGCCAACTGCCATTTCTCCAGTTGATGAGAAATAACGGAATTTAGCTTCTGTTTCTGAAGTACCTTCTTTCGGTACATCGAATACAAAGTAACCATCTTTGTACTGCTCACCAAAGCTACCAAAGTAATAATATTTACCATCTTGCTGATAAATAGAATCGCGAAGCTGGATACCATTTGGTAAGAAGAAATAAGTCTTACCATCGATGTCTTGACGACCAGTTAACATATAACCTTCTTTATCGAAGTAATAGTAATTTCCAGCATATTTAATGAAGGCATTCTTAGCTTGGAAACCACTATTATCAAAGTAGGCCATACCCTTACCATCATAGTAGAAACCTGTCTTACCACCTTGGTCTGTCAAAGGTTTTGGCAAGAAGATGCCATTATCAGTAACTTGATAATAGCGACCAGTAGCATCGTTGCTGAGAACATAACGATTACCACGACCAAGGATATTAGTACCATTCATGTACTTAGCAGACCATTGCTTGATTTTAACAGATGGATCAATCTTCTTACCAGTTGATATCATCACATCTTCAAACAACTGTGGATATTTCTTTTGGAGCTCATCAAGGAACTCACCACCATATTGAGCTTGGAAGTCCTTACCTGATGATTTAGAATTTGCAACATATAAAGTGTTATTGATATAAGCATTGGCCTTTGGAGTACCATAACTATTAGCACGTGTTGCTGTTACAACTTCTTGTCCTGGCAATTGGTAAAGTTGATCTGGAACCCAGTCAGCAATTGCTTGAATACCTTGCTTGTGAAGCGCCTTAAGGGCATCACGAAGATCTTCTTTAGAACCGTATTTGTTATTCTTACTCATGGCAAGGTCATAACGGTCAGTAAAGGCATAGCCATTTTGGATAACAGAATCAAGGAAGGTACGGTCATCAGCCGATACAAATTGAGGAGCCATCTCGAATGATGTGATTCCCCATGACTTGAAGAGTTCTGCATTTTCTGCAATCAATTTATTAGTATATTGGCTATCTTTTTCAACAAAATCTTGGAAGTTTGAGAAACCTTCATAGATAACTTGTGAGTCCAGTGCTTCAGTAGCAGAAAATGTCTTGTCAAGTTTCTTATCTGAACCTTTAACACGGATATCTTGGTTATCAGGCGCACCTACTGGTACCCAAACACCAAGATAACCTCTCATATCAACAGTTCGATACCCCTTGATTTCATCTCCACTGAAAGACAAGTTTCCTTCAGCATCGGTGTATTTAATTTTTCCAGCTGCTGCTGCATCATTTTCGTAAGTGACAATTCCCTTATCAGTACCAAGAAGTAATGGACGGTAGGCTTGGTTAGCATGAAGTTTACCCATGTTAACTTTCAAAGTACCATCACCCAGTGAGAAATCCTGATTATTGGCAATAAGGGTCAACATACCAGAATGTTTACTTGTTTCTGCTACACCCGTAGTTTGGTCAGCAGTCATAATATCTTTACCGTAACGAACAGATGACAAGATTTCTTTTCCATTGAACGTGTCGACTTTCATCGATTGTCCACCTGAAACATATTTCATACGGTTCTTCAAGAGCGTTGTGATAGCATCGTAGTAAGGAGACTTGGTAGCCATATATTGGCCGTTATCCGTATAAAGATCTCCATAATAAACACGAGTTACCTGCTCCATATTTTGAAGAATCAAAGCATAGGCAGCTGGAATATTGTTAATAGTATAACGTTTTTCTGCCTTCTTCATATCTTCATTATAGATTTCAAAGGCACGTTTCAATTCAGCATCAGTCATGGTATAACCATCTGATTTTGGATTGATCTCTTTTTGAACAATATCACGAATGATATCTTGAACAAGGTTATCATGAGCACGCGCAAAGATATAGTTAGCTTGTGTATCTCCATACTTACTATTATTTGTACGGTCTGTCAAACTGCTAGTAATCAAATCTTTCAATGAAGAGCCCGATCCATAAAGTGCACCCATAATTGCATAACGAAGGTTATTATCCATGGCAAGGGCTGCACCATCATGTTTTTGATTATAAGCATTATCATTTAAATCCCAAGCTTCAAGGATAGAAATGTGAGCGAGTGCATTGGCTTCAGATTTATCCACACCAAAGGCCGCACGGAAGTAGTTTGTATAAACTTGGAGAAGGTCTGCATCGACATTGTCAACTGCATCAACACGGATACCATCAAAGTTAGCATCCTTATCACCCATAACAATTGATCCCCAGTTCACAAGATAGTGAATTTGGTTCAACTGCTCAGCTTGCACAACTGGATTTGAGTTATCAACGTCATTGGCAAGTAGGAATTCATAACCACCCAAGTATCTTCCTGTACCATTTAGAGAACCATCTTGGTTACTTGGTGTACGGTTAAGCAAACGGTAATCAGAATTTGCCCAAGGTGTCTTGTCATTATTGACATAAAGAAGAGCTCCCCCTTGAAGGTGGTCAGCAAGGGTATAGTTTTCAGTTGTAGTATTCCACTGGTCTTGTTCTTTTACAAAAGACTCAATTGCTTGACGAAGCCATTCAGTTGATTTTTTAGCTGAAATTTCTTGTTCAATCTTAATTTGAATTGTCTTAGCAGCTGCATTCAATTCAGATTGACTTTGGCTGGTTGAATAAGTTGCGTTAAGGTTAAAGTGTTTAGAGAAAGTATTGAGGTAGGCAACTTGTGTATCTACATCAGGCCACCATGCCATCAAAAGTGGACGGAAGTCTTTCTCAGTTGATACACGCCATTTTTCACCATTTTCCAAAATAGTGACTGGACGATACCAGCTATTAGGTGTCAAATAACCATCTACCAACTCAAAGCTTTCTTTCTTAGAATCGTAAGCACGATTATGTGAAGAGAAAGCATCAACTAGATTAGTTGTACCTGGTGTGAATGAGTGTGTTGATGTGCTTGTCAAAGCACCGTCTTTACCGAAGTAAAGTAACTGGCCATTTACTGAAACAGCAAAATTTGTTTTGTATGAACCATCTTCTTTGACATAATAGTATTTACCATCAACTTGTTTGATGTTGTCCAAAGAGAGTGCTGCTGTTTCTTCTTTTTCAGTAACACCAGATTTTGGTTTTTCAGCTACTGTAAGCGTTGTATCTGTCGCTGCTGCAACTGGTGTTTCTGTTGTCGCACCATTTGCTACTGCTGCACGATCAGTTGTTGCTGGTGTTGCAGTATTAGTAGTTGTATCTGCTGCAGTGGTTGCTGCCGCAGGAGTTTCGACCGTTGCAGTATCAGCAGCCTTGTCAGTTGTTGTTGCTGTCGCATCTGTCGTAGCAGTTGCTGCTGGAGTCGCTACTTCATGCGTTTCGACTACAACATCGCTTTCGGCTGTCGTAGAGGCAACTGGTTGAGTTGTTTCATCCGCTGAAACCTTTTGATTAGCTACTGTAGCACCACCTACAATAGAGGCAAGTGCTGCCGAAGTGACGGCAATCGTCACCCATTGCTTCTTAACTTTGTGAAGCTTGTAATGTACCTTTTTTCCCATTTTAGGTCCTCATTTCTTTTTCCTAGTTTGAATGAAAATCTACATAATTCAAACATTTTCATTATAGCATATTTTTTTCAAGCATTTGGAGACTTTATCAGACCTTTTAACTTTTTAATCATAATGTAAATTGAAAAACATTTCGACAATCATTAAAAACTACCGAATGTCGAAAACGGTAGTTCTTTCTATATTTTTAGAAGTAATCGAGAGGTAAATAAGCTATCTCTATTCAATCAGTTAGCGATTTTCAAGTCAGCTATTAAGCAAAAACGACGTTATGTTGGACCCTGTAGCTGACTAAAAAGAGCAAGGTTTCTGTCACCAATTTTGCCAGAACCAGGCCTAAACCAATAGCAACTAAACTACTAAGTAAGAAATAGTTACAGGCCAGGAGGACCAGGACCAACATAAAGTAACGAACACTCGATCTAAAGAGGGAGCTTGTCGGATTAAAGACCACATTAGCGTTCAGCAAACACTGGCTGGAAGCCGAAATGACACGGGCTAGCACGACCGAAAGAAGCAGATTTTTCGTCAAGGCAAAGAGCACAAATAAGGCTGTTGCATCAATGACTGAGGCCAGGACGGCCGTGCCAGAGAACTTTAAAAAAGGGCTGTAAATACGGATGGAATCACGAATGGGGCGAAAGTGCGAACTTTTATTTTCCTCCAGATAAACGGTCTCGATAGGGACTTCAGAGATTTGGTGGCCTGACTTTTTGGCTTCAAGCAACATATTAAACTCGTACTCAAAACGATTGCCATCCAGATTAAGAAGCCATGGAATCAGGTCGGTTGACATGCCTCGAAGCCCTGTCTGAGTATCTGTCACCTTTTGGCCAGTTACTAGACGGAAAAGTCCAGCAGTCACCTTATTCCCAAAGCGGCTACGTGCTGGTACCTTACCAACAAAGGCACGCGCACCCAAGACAAGATGACTTGGATTTTCCTCGGTGACCTTGGCCACACGGACAATATCTTTAATCAGATGCTGACCGTCACTGTCAACTGTGACAATAGGTTGCGCCGAAAGGTGCTGACCGACTACTTCTTCTTGAATGTGAGCAAAGGCTGTCTTGAGAGCTGCTCCCTTTCCTTTATTGACAGGATGGGTAAGGACAGTCGCTCCAATAAAAGCTGTTTCGTCGTAATAGTCGTTATAGCCTGGGCCACTCCCATCATTAACGACAATAATACGGGCTTTAGGGAGTTTTATGGTAATATCTTGAACCACCTGAATCAGGCGTTTGTCTGGTTCATAAGCTGGAATAATAATATACATAGGCACTTCCTTTCTGTTTCATCCTATGACTCTTTAGTGACCTCCGCGAAAGCCACCTGGTTGCCCACTACCTTGGGGACCACCATCACCTTGGGGGCCACCGCCACCAGGCATTGAGTTTTCAATCTTAGTTTGTTTTTCACCATTGATAATAATGTCACCACCGGTATTGGTTGCTGAACCATCAAAGTCAAAGCCAGATTGACCAGTCAGATTGATTGTTCCACCCGATACGAAAATATCGCCGTTAGAGTCAATTGGGTCGGTATCGCCCTGGCCAACCTCGACATTTAGGGTTCCACCGGTCATCTTGAAGATAATTTCACTTTGACTGGCATTAGCATTGGCCGCATTGACACCATCATCCGTTGCATAGACATCGATGTTTCCACCATTGATGGTCACAGATTTACCTTCGATACCTTCAGTTGATTTTTCAACCTTGTAAGTACCACTATCAATAATCAGGTCACCAGAGGCATGAATACCGTCATCACCGGCCTTAATGGTCATGGTATTGTCAGACAGATACATGGTACCTACTGAGGTGTCGTCATCATTATCGACCTTAACAGCATCTTCTTCAGCCTCAATGGTCATAGTTGTTCCTGTGATGTTGAGTTCATCGTTGACATTGAAGGCATCACCGACTGAGGAAATCTTATAGGTACCGCCAGTCATATGAAGGCTGTCGTTGGCTTTAATACCGTTGTTTTTCTTGGCATCAATGTTTAGAGTACCTGTACCGTTAATGGTCAAATCTTCTTTAGAGAAAATCACAGCATCCGCATCTTCATCACTATTAGAACTTGAATCAGAAAGTGTGTTTGTAGTGCCATCTTTAAGTGTCAGGTAGACATGACCAGCTTTTGTGGCGTTGATTGCTGCATTTGTATTAGTCATGGTAACACCATCTAGAACAATATGGACATCATCTGAATCCCCAGCGTCTACCTTGATTTGCAAACCGTCGGATTTTCCTGAAATGACGTAGGTACCAGCTTTGGAGATGGTTACAGTTGAACCTGATAGGGCTGCACCATCACCCGAAACATCCGCAGATGAGCCTGATAACTTAATCTTAGTAGCTGAGCTTTCATTATAAGAGGTATCAGAATCTTTAGAAGTAAAATAATTGCTGTTGTTCTTATTTGTTTTCTTACTAGTCGTTGCTGTTACAGCACTTGTTTTTGATGTAGTGCTTGACGTCGTCCCAGTTGCCTGACTGCTTGATTGGCTACAAGCTGTCATGACTGTTAGGGCAGTCGCACAGGTCAATAAAGTCGTCCATTTTTTTAGTTTTTTTGATTTCATATTTTTTCCTCTCGGGTTCGTTTGGATGATTACAGTTTACGGGACTTAGCTAAAACATTTCTAAAGGTTAACTAAAACTTATCTTAAGTTAAGTTTGGTGAAAGTTTAGCTTAGGACTTCTTTCAGAAAAGTTCCATAGACTAATAGGCAAGCAAATGAATACTTTATATAGTAGTACTTTTGCTCTCAATTTAATTTTCTACTAAAAAATAAAAGCCAAATCTTGAAGTGACGGCTTTGTATCTCATCTAAGTGAACTCGCCTACAACTCGTGGGAAAAGATGGGACCTGCTTGGAGTTAAACTCCTTCGACTGGTCCCCCTATTATCCTGAGAGTTGCTTCACGGCTTTGTATCTTATCTATAAAAGGAGTTTTTTCATGGTTAAACAATTGGAAACACGTTTTAAACGTATTGAAACAAAATATGTGGTCTCAAAGGAAAATCTTGAGGACCTGCTTACTGATCTTAAGGAGTATTTAGTGGAGGACGATTATCCGACTTCTACCATTTCAAATATTTACTTTGATACGGATAATTTTGACGTCATCCAAGATGCCTTAGATGGTAATCACCGTCAAGAGAAAATCCGCATGCGTACCTACCTAGCCAATCCTAAAATTGATAGTAAGGTATTTTTAGAGGTTAAAGCCAAAGATGATGAAGGAATCGGTCATAAGTTTCGTCTCTTTTCAACACCGCTTGCCATCACTAACTTGATGACAGATGGTAAGAACCATGGTCAAATCACTGACCGCCAGCTCTTACAGGATATCCACCACTTACGTCAACGATATGATGAGGGGCTCAAACCTCGTATGTATATCTACTACGACCGTTTTTCGATGAAAGAAAAAGAGACTATCGAAGGCTATGCCTACAATAAAGTTCGTGTTACCCTTGACCAAAATTTGACTTACCGTGATGAAGACGTCAGTCTCTTTAAAGGAAATCATGGTTTTCCCCTTCTTGATGAAGATACGATTATCATGGAAATCAAGGCACCTGGCAAAAAGCCTGACTGGCTTCAAGCTATCTTAGACAAACATGGTTTGGAAGAGCAGAAATTCTCAAAATACAGCTGTGCCTATCATAAGTCTCAAGGTCTAGACTACGGACCACGTCCAGCACAAGAAAAAGGAGCTGCTGCCTATGTCTAATCTCTTCAATTCTATCTTTAATGATGCGACCGCAACCGCAAGTCCCCTTCAACTCATGCTGGCCTTACTGGTCAGTCTTGTTTTAGGATTGGCCCTAACCTGGACTTACAAATACCGGACCCTCTACACCAGAGAATTTGTCATCAGTTTGACCCTACTTCCATGTTTGATGACCCTAGTTATCTTCCTTGTCAATGGTAGTTTGGGGACCTCTATTGCCGTGGCAGGGACCTTTAGTCTCATTCGTTTTCGTTCTGCCACCAGCGGTTCTAGAGAACTAATCGCTGTCTTCATGGCCATGATTATTGGTCTGGCATCTGGGACAGGCTATCTCTTACTGGCTGTCCTCTTTACCATTTTCCTTCTAGCTGTTTGGCTTCTTTTGGAAAATCGTCAAAGTCGTACCGACAACCAACGTCGTAGACTCCTGACCATTAACGTCTCCTACCAAGACTTGATTGATCAAAAAATCACTAAAGCCTTGCTCAATTTCACCAGTGAATGTGACTTGATTTCCCTTAATACCACAGGTGGGGGTGAAACCATGCAACTGGTCTATGAAGTGGACTTGAATCCCCAAGTGGACGACTTCCAATTGACGAACCACCTTATCTCAAGTATTGAAAATTGTGACCTTGCCATAACCAAAAAAGCTAAAAAGAAAAAGAATTTGTAAGATAAAAAGACATCTCCAATTGATTTTTGGAGATGTCTTTTTGCATGTTTTGAGGTTAACATTTTCACTTAGCTATAGCCTATACTTCTATGCCACCAGTATGGAGTGCGAGATTATCGCAGGAATCAAAGTATCATCTAATCATCATCATCTTGGATAACCTTACCATCTTGTATGTTAAAGGTATAGCCAATATATACGGACTTGTCATAATTAGTGGAATTTTCTTCATCAGTTGTGAAAAAATAAAATTCGTACTCTCCGTCTGGCAGCTTGCTAGCATCCAGTTTAGTTACTGCCTCTTCTAAATCTTTCTTACTAGTATTTTCTGTATCGCCTACTTCTATTCTCATAGTGACAAGGTGTTCATCAATCATTGTTTGGTAGGGAATTTGATAATAGCCATAAAAATCATTCTTGCCATTTTTACGGTTTTCTTCAGCTAAATGAGCTTTACGATTATTAGCTTCTTGATCTATCAAAGTATTATCACTGAAGGAGAATTCTTCAATATCAAGGTCTAAAGATTGCTTTTTAAGTTCCTTGAAGAGTTTTTGCTCTTCTTTTTTTACAGATTTTTGTTGTAAATAGGTTTCCGAGTATAGACCAGGAGTCTTATATTCTTCACCATTAACTGTCCAGTCCAGGTTAAAAGTAATTTGTGAATCTAATGATATAGTTTGATTGTCGTAGGTTTCCTCTGAATAGGTATAATCGACATAAATACCTGCACTATCTAGAATCACCTTTTTGATATTCTTAACTTGGACCTTTCCCTTAAAACCATTATGAGCCAAGATTTTTTGCGTTTTTTCCCTGGCTTTTGAGTAAGCATTTGGAAGTACAACTGTACAACCAACTAAAAGACTAGAACAAAGGAGGAGAATTGCTAAACGAGAAAGAGTTATGATATAAGGAGTATTTTTCTTCATAGGACATCCTTCCTTTCCTCAATGATTTGTATAAATAAGCACACCAAATCCTTCAAATAAAACGAGCTTTCTTCACTCCTATTATAGCATTTTAAAGCGCTTTCTCATGGTAGTTAGAGGGACAAAATCATTAGAATTCCTCTAGCAAAAAAGCCTGAATCATCACTTCAGGCTTTTCATCTTAGTTCAAATCGGTTGAGATAATCCTCAATAATCTGTTACTTCTTTTCGGTCATGGACATTGCTTTGCTTGCCCTGACGTGCTTTAAGTACGGCTTCAACGTCTTCAGGGCTAACCCCTGTTTCAACGAGCATAACGGCTAGGTGATAGAGGACGTCTGCTGTCTCGTTGGCAATTTCTTCTTTATCAGCATTTTTGGCCCCAATCACAACTTCTGTCGCTTCTTCGCCAACCTTTTTAAGAATCTTGTCTAGTCCCTTGTCAAAAAGGTAATTGGTATAAGACCCTTCTTTAGGATTCTTTTTACGATCTAAGGCTTCCTTATAAAGTGTTTCTAACATAGCTACTCCTATCTGTCTTGTCTGTCATCATATATATCCGTAAAGAAACAGCTGTAGGCTCCTGTATGACAGGCTGCTCCTTCTTGTTCCACAGCGATAAGCAGAGTGTCCTGATCACAGTCAGTCTTGATGCTTTTAACATGTTGGAAATGACCAGATGTGGCTCCCTTATGCCAAAGCTCGTTTCTAGAACGGCTCCAGTAATGCATTTGTTTGGTCTCTAGGGTCAACTGATAGGACACCTCATTCATATAGGCCAACATGAGCACCTGCCCCGTCTTGTAATCGGTCACAATGACTGGTACAAGTCCCCCTTGTTTATCAAAATCAAGTTTAACCTCTGTCATCGTCTCACCTCAATTCCTGCATTTGCCAAGACTTGTTTGGTTTCGCCTATATTTACCTCACCAAAGTGGAAGATAGAGGCTGCCAGTGCACCCGTTGCTGTTGTCTTTTCAAAGACCTCTACAATGTCCTCAATATTTCCCGCGCCACCAGAAGCGATGATCGGAACATCAACGACTTCCGCCACACGATTTAGCATTTCCAAATCAAAACCAGACTTAGTGCCGTCCTTGTCCATGCTGGTTAAGAGAATTTCTCCAGCCCCCAAGGCGACGACTTCTTGAGCCCATTGGATGAGGTCCCTACCTGTATCCTTACGGCCACCCGCCACAAAAACATGCCAGCTCCCATCAGCCATCTTTTTGGCATCAATCGCAGCCACCACACACTGGTTGCCAAATTTTTGAGCACAATCAGCGATTAGTTGCGGGTTGGCAAGGGCTGAGGAATTAACCGCAACCTTGTCAGCACCAGCTTTAAGCATCTTGTTCATGTCTTCAACTGAACGGATACCACCACCAACTGTGAAGGGAATAAAGACCTGATCGGCAACGCGTCGCACCATGTCAACCGTTGTTTCACGATTGTCTGAAGTCGCTGTGATATCTAGGAAAACGAGTTCGTCACAGCCAGCCTCATAGTAAGCACGTGCAGAATCAACAGGGTCTCCAACGTCTGTCAAATTCACAAAATTGACTCCCTTAACGACACGACCGTCCTTGACATCCAAACAAGGAATAATACGTTTTTTAAGCATATTAACCTCCGAAAGACTTGAGCTGGTCTAAAGTGATATTGCCGTTATAGTAGGCTTTACCGACAATGGTTCCTGCCACACCAATCTCTTTTAGGTGATCTAAGTCAGCTACTTCTGCAATCCCACCTGAAGCAATGACTTTGGCGGTTGTGAGTTCAGATACCAAACGTTTGTAGTGATCAAGATTGGGTCCTGTCAGTGTGCCATCTCGATCAACATCTGTATAGACAAAGAGGGTTACACCCATCCTTTCCATTTCCTTGGCCAAGGTGATGTAGTCTACATTGCTTGTTTCCAACCAACCTTCAGTAGCGACAAACCCTGCCTTGGCATCAATACCCACGACAATCTTATCGGCACCAAATTCCTCTAAAGCTGCTCGAACGAAGTCAGGATTTTTAACGGCCATTGAACCGATAATGATACGGTCGATGCCAACTTCCAAATAGTCACGAATCTGCTCCAAGGTACGGATACCGCCACCAACTTCGATGCCAAGTCCAGAAACCTTCTTGACCTCTGCAATCAAGTCACGGTTAGTGGCACGACCATCAAGGGCACCGTCCAAGTCGACGACATGAATAAATTGAATGCCCGCATCCTTAAAGATCTTTGCCTGCTCAATAACATCTGGATTGACAACGGTTTGTTGGTTAAAATCTCCTTTAAAGAGACGAACAGCCTGTCCATCCTTAATATCAATTGCTGGTAGAATTTGCATCTCCCCTACCATCCTTTCTAACTAAAAAGTCTTTGTTCTCACTAGCTTCTAGGCTTTACATAACCCTGCAAACTTTTCAAGAATACCTAAGCCAATATCCCCTGATTTTTCAGGATGAAATTGGGCCCCATAAACATTGTCTTTATGAATCATGGCTGGTACCTCAATACTATAATCTGCGGTAACATCAATGTATTGACTAGGGGCATCTGTGAAATAACTGTGAACGAAGTAGACAGCTTGGCCATCTAAACCATCTGTCAAAGGGCTGGCTTGCTTAACAGCCAAATCATTCCACCCCATATGTGGGACAGGTTGCTCCTTGCTGGCTGGAATAGGACGGCAGACACCTGGAATAAAGCCAAGACCATCTGTTTCTTCATGTTCCAGTCCTTTTTCTGTTAAAATCTGCATGCCTAAACAAATTCCTAAAAGGGGAACTCCCTGTGCGACTGCCTCTTTGATAACAGCTACCAAACCTCTTCGCTCCAACTCTGCCATAGCCGTTGGATAAGCACCTACACCAGGTAAAATCAACCCATCTGCAGCTAGGATTTTTTCTTTATCGGCAGACAATTCTGCAGTCACTCCGATTTTTTCAAGGGCACGCAGAACATTTGCAGTATTCCCAGCATCGTAATCAATGACGATAATCATAGCATCCCCTTTGTCGAGTTTACGCCGTGAATGTCAGGATTGATTGTGATTGCCTCACGCAAGGCACGTCCTGTTGCCTTGAAAAGACTTTCTGACTTGTGGTGATTGTTTTTTCCGTGGAGAATCTTGAGATGGAGATTCATCTGAACATTGAAAGCCAAGGCTTGGAAAAATTCTTCTACCAGTTCTGTATCAAAATTACCCAATTTTGGATTATCGAAACTAGCATCAAAGACCAAGAAGCTACGTCCAGACAAATCTAAACTTGCCATTCCGAGGGTTTCATCCATAGGTACAAAAGCCGTTCCATAACGGTTGATTCCTGCTTTATCGCCCAAGGCCTCTTTAAGAGCTTGACCAAGGACAATACCGACATCTTCAACAGTGTGGTGACTATCAACCCAAAGGTCGCCATCAGCCTTAACCACCAAAGACATACGACCGTGGCGGGCAAACAAGGTCAACATGTGGTCAAAAAATCCGACACCTGTTTGAATATCTACTGGTTCTTGAGCATCCAAATTGAGGCTTAACTTAATTTTGGTTTCAAAGGTATTACGTTCAATTTCTGCTTGTCTCATAACTTCTTCCTCTACTCTCTCAATTATTGTCGTTTCTGACTTCAATTGCCTTGGCGTGGGCCTGCAAGCCTTCCGCATAAGCCAAGGTTGTGATATCGTGCTGAGCCTTATTAACTGCTGCCTTGTCGTATTGCGTATATTGGATACGTTTGACAAAATCATGCACGCCTAAAGCTGATGAAAAGCGGCTAGTCGCTGTCGTTGGAAGAACGTGGTTGGCACCTGCATAGTAGTCGCCAATTGGTTCGCTGGTAAAGTGACCAAGAAAGACGGAACCAGCATTTTCCACTTTTTCCAAGTAATCATAAGCATTGTCCATAGCAATTTCCAAATGTTCTGGCGCAACCAAGTTCATGAGTTCAAACATAGCATCTGTATCATTGGCAATAATAATCCGACCGTTATTTTCGATAGATGGACGAGCAATCGCCTCACGTGGCAAAAGCTTGAGTTGACGTTCAATCTCACTTTCAACTGCATCAGCCAAGGCTTGAGAATCTGTTACCAAAATGGCACGTGCACGTGTATCGTGCTCTGCTTGAGACAAGAGATCGGCTGCCACATAGGTTGGATTAGCGCTACTATCAGCAATGACACCAATTTCTGATGGCCCTGCAATCATATCAATACCGACAATACCGTAAACTTGTTTCTTGGCAGTCGCCACGAAAATATTACCAGGACCTGTAATCTTGTCCACTTTTGGAATTGTTTCTGTACCAAAGGCCAAGGCCGCAACCCCTTGAGCCCCACCAACTTGGTAAATGCTATCCACACCAGCCAATTTTGCAGCTACCAGGATCGCAGGAACAAAATGCTCTTGAGGCGGCGTAATCATAATAATCTCTTTAACCCCAGCAATTTTGGCAGGAATAACATTCATAAGAACTGATGACGGATAAGCCGCAGTTCCTCCAGGCACATAAACACCCACACGATTGATAGGACGGATCAATTGACCACGAATAACACCCTCACTTGGTTGGTCCTCAAAACCAGCCTCCAACTGATGTTTGTGATAAGATTCAATGTTTTCTTTGGCATTAACTAGGGCTTGGTAAACCTCTGGATCAATCTCTTTAAAGGCTTGATCAATCAAGTCCTGTCCAACTTCAAAATCAGTCAAGTCAACCTTATCAAATTTAGCTGAATAGTCACGAAGGGCCTCGTCTCCACGTTTTTTGACATCCTCAATGATAGCTTGAACAGTGCTTTCAACGTCTCTATTTTCTTTTGACAGTTCCAATTGCTCCTGATAAAGAAGCTCCGCAATTTCTTTATTTGTTCCAGTTAATCGTTTCATTCGAACGGTACCTCCTCGTTCCCTACAAGTGATTCAATCTTACAAATGAATGGTAGAACTTCCTTGTTATTTTTCAAAGAAGCCTTATTAACAATCATTCGTGCTGAAATCCTGCAAATATCTTCATAAACTTTTAAGCCATTAGCAACAAGGGTATTCCCTGTTTCTACAATATCGACAATGGCATCTGCTAGACCAATGACGGGGGCAATCTCAACGCTCCCTTGAATCGAAATGATCTCAACATCCTCACCCTTTTGATTAAAATAATCCGTCGCAATGGTTGGATACTTGGTCGCAATACGTTTACGCTTATGGTCATCAGGGTTATAGTCTTCTGTTGATGCTACGGAGAATTTACAAAGACCAAAATTAAGGTCTAACATTTCTAAATAGCCTGTCGGATGTTCGACCAAAACATCCTTACCGACAATCCCAATATCTGCGACACCGTGTCTAACATAGGTAGTCACGTCTGGAGCTTTGACCAAGAGAAAACGGAACCGGTTGTCAGGACTCTCGAAAATCAAATTACGTCCCTTATCGGCCATGAAAGACATATCAAAGCCAGCTTTTTCCAGTAATTTAACCGTATCTTTCTCAATACGTCCCTTGGTCAAGGCAATTGTGATTTGATTGCTAGTCATCCAAGTCACCTCCAAATTCCACATCGTCATGTACTGCTTGATAAACTGAGTCGATATCAATGGCCCAGCCAACCGCTGTTAACTCGGTAGCTCCAAAGCGTTCAAATAGTTTATCGTAACGGCCACCTGATACAAAGGCATCTGGTACCTTGTCACCGAAGACCTTAAACATCATACCCGTGTAGTAAGGCACTGCTGGTAATTGAGCCAAATCAAGCGTCGTCTCTGGGAGACTATCTGATAAACGATTAGTTAAAACTTCCAAACTATCCAAGGCCGTCAAAAAGGCTTCACTGTCCGTTAACTGTCTAGCCTTGGTCAGGACAGCATTTGTCTCACCAAACAAGAAGGGTAACTGCTCCAAGACCTTGTCATATTGACTTGGATTTTCTTTGGTGAACTCCTTAAGACCGGTAATCGATTTATCACGGATATAGGCCGCCAACTCTGCTTCTTTTACAGCTGGAAGGTTTAATTCTTCAAAAATGAGTTGTAGGAGGCGGGCATGTGAAAATTCAAACTTGTAATTTTTGACCCCTGCAGCATCTAGAGCCTCTTTAGCAGAAGCGATTGCTTCTTCCAATGCCTGATGAACTGGAAAACCAATGATTTCCACACCAGCCTGCGTATGCTCATTGGACAAGCCACGCATCTCCTCATTGTAGTTAAAGACTTTTCCAGAGTAAGAAAATTTAATCGGTGTATGAACTTGAGTCGAAGCAATCACGCGCCCAATTTGGCTGGTAATATCAGGACGTAAACTAACAAGATCTCCATTTTTATCAAAGAAATTATAGTTACCATTGTCCACAAGATCACTAAAGACTTCAAAATGCTCTAAGGTTGGTGTCTCAATTCGAAGGAACCCCTTTGTCATCAACAAGTCACAGATACGGTGTTCAATCTGATACATGGTACGGGCACGTTTGAAAAGTTTATCGTGCATTCCTAAGGCTAATGTCGTTTTTTTCATGCTTGTAACTCCTGTATTGTCATTAAGACGCGCTCCATCTCATCCTGCGTCCCAATAGAAATTCGTAGTCTATCTGAAATACGCTCCACTTTTGGAAAATAACGGACATAAATTTTCTTACTTTGGAGGTAGTCAAACAATTGACCTGCAGTCACTCCGTGAGGTTTGACCAAAACAAAATTAGTTTTTGAAGGTAGGATATCAAAACCAATCGCCTGCAATTCTTGGCTAAACCAGTCACGTGTTGCCATAATCTTTGCGCAAGTGTCCTCATAGTAGTCCCAGGACTTAACCGCTGCAGTCGCCAAAACTTCTGCGATGCTATCCACATTATAGGGATTGACTGAATTTTTGACGGCATTGATTACAGCCATTAGTTTAGGACTTCCGATGCCATAGCCGACACGCAGACCAGCAAGGGAGGCATCCTTAGAAAAGGTCCTAGTGATAAACACATTGTCATACTTTTCTAGGAGCGGTAAGGCCGTCTCCCCACCAAAGTTAATATAGGCTTCGTCAATAATCACAACAACCGACTGGTTAGCCTTTACAATCTCCTCAATTTGATTGAGCGGTTTATAAATACCTGTTGGCGCATTAGGATTGGTAATAACAATCCCACCATTTTCAACCAGATAATCTTGAGTAGCTATCTCAAACGAAGAGCTCAAAGGCACTTCTCTAAAAGGGATGTGGTACAAATCTGCCCATACCTTGTAAAAACCATAGGTCAAATCTGGAAACAAAACTTCTTCCTCGCTATTAAAGAAAGCTAGGAAAGCCATTGACAGGATATCGTCTGAGCCATTTCCGATAATCACTTGATCGGCACGCACACCCAACTGTTCAGACAAAGCCTGACGTAAAGCTGCTTGATCCAAAGTCGAATACTTTCGTAACTGATGGGCATCAAAGGATGCTAAAGCTTGATGAACTGCTGGACTTGGTTCATAAGCATTTTCATTAGTATTCAACTTAATGATATTTTTCTCAGCAGGCTGACTACCCGCTACATAGGGTTCAATCTTTCGTAATAATCCCTTGATTTCCATAGTTTATCCTTTCTGTTCAACTCCGACCAAGTGTACTGCCAGCTACACACTCTTAAAAAAGTGTAACAAAAAACGTCCTCGCAAAAATAACTTTTGCAAGGACGTTGGCACGTGGTTCCACCTTAATTCGAACAGGGGTCGCCCCCTCTTCCTCATGAAGTCACAAAGTATCACTTGTAACTCCCAGTCTCTAACGGAACCACCCGTCGTACACTACTGTCATCCAGAGTTCGCATACGCTCTCAAGAATGTGTCGTCTTTGATCTCATGCGTTCTCAGCTTCCCGCATTCTCTGTGAAACGATCTGACTTTTTCTATCAACGATTTTGATTTTAGTTTATTTTACCTGAAAATTTAGAACAAAGCAAGTCTTTTTTGTATATTTTTATAAAAAAATGAATTCCTTGTATATTTAATAGCCAAAACAAACTGCTGTGAAATTGAGTTCAAATAAATAAAAAGTTGATGCGGTATCTTTTTACAAACCAAGTGGATACCTAAAGAGACTTCTGACTGTGATAGCTTAACTGGAAACCACTACTTTTTTCAAGTACTTTCACCACTACAGAAGATCTCGTTCTATCTAAATTCCTATCACAAAAAAATCTTGCTCAGTTATTTTTTATGACAATTTCTTTGTACTATTTCCCAAATTGAAATCATTTCTTCATATTATAATTTGTATATTTATCCTAAATAATTTTTCAAAGCAAGACAAAAAGCCTGAAGCACAGCTCCAAGCTCTCATGGTTAAGCCAATTTTCTAGGTCTGATAAATCCTGTCATAATACTCAAACAAAGTAGCACTGCAGCAACATACCAATAGGGCATATCCACGCTAGTCGTACGGCCTGAGACTTCAACAATACCTTTAACTAAACAAGCACTAGCGACAACAGCGATGGCTGAATTAAAGAGAAGTTTTGAGGCACGATTCTTCACCCAAGACATTCCCAGTCCAGTAAGTAGATAAATAAGTGCTCCAGCCAATGGCGCAAAGAACATCATGCGCATAAACATGGATGATTCACCATAAGAAAAGCGCTCATAAACAAAGGTAAAGACTAGACTAAAAATGGTTAGTCCGATGTAGGTGAAAAAGTGTTTGCTGGCTGATTTTTTAGTAACCGATGTAAACAATATCGCTCACCGCCCTTTCTGAGATTTTATTTCCGTTTGTGGTTGGCTTGTTAATGACTTGACCATTGAAGTACATGGTTGATGAGCCACCACCATCAAGATTGTAAGCTGTCGTCACGCCATAAGATTTCATCAACTCTGCCATTTCATAAAGAGTCAATCCTGACGACTCACTGGTACGACCATCAGAGACAATGACAATATAGTGCACACTGCCGTCACTTTCTTCGATGACTCCGATGGCTGTACGTGGATTGTCAGCCATGGCTTGACCGACCTCTTCATTTTCTGATACAGCTACCTTGCCATTTTCAACCAAGGTTGGACCAAAGGCAAAGGTATTCACCACACCTGAATCAACCAATTTTTGAGCCGTTGTATCGCTCTCCTTAAAGGTCTTGAAGCTACCATCTGAGTAAACGGCAAGGTCCTCGTAATCACTGTTTCGATCAGTATCACGATAGACTTGACCATTCTTAATCACATAACCTGACTGATTAGCCCCATAGTAGTCACCATTGATGGCAAAGATAGCATTGTTTTGCTGAGCAATACTTGATGTCGTGTCAGTGATGTTAGTCCCGTAGGTATTTTGCGCCAAAGCTGTTTTAAGGTAGTCTGCACTTGACAACTTGATATCTGCCACATAGTATGTGGTATCACTGGTTTTACCCGTCGTGATTTTGATATCTATATTGTCATCTTTGTAAGTTGTATCCGTCTTAGTCACCTTACCAGTGCTGGTAGATGCTGTCGACGAAGATGTGCTTGAGCTAGTCGTATTGGCTGAAACCGTTGAGACTGCTGAGGGAATGACAAAGACCTTTAGGAGAGAGTAGACATTTGCCCCCATCAGAAAAAGGGTAAAGAGTAAGGCATAGGCATGCCTTTTGAGAAATTTCATAGAAAACCTCCAATTTTGAAAGATAAGATAGAAACCATAAGTTTCTTTTGCTTGAAATTAGCATAACAAGCAAAGCTTAAAATCTTCTATAAATCCCACAACCACGCTTTTCCTTTAAGTTTTCCTTAAGAAAAAGACAGCTTCAGTTGAAGCTGTCTACGCTATATGATCATATCTTCTGTAATGCCAAATTCTCTCAAGAGCTCCTCAATCTTTTCAAAGTTCAGACGGAAATGCTCCAACTTATGACCATCAGACCCAATAGAATACTTGCAACATCCCAGATCCTTAACAAGGCCCAAGGCATAACGATAAAGATCTTCGTGATGATAGAGATACATACTCTTTGCATTCAGCTCAAAAGCCAAATCATTAGCAAGCATTTTCTGGAAAATGCGTTTGAGCTGCTCCTCATAGGCTTTTAGCTCATCAACAGTCACGTCAAAAAGTCGGAAACCATAGTCAAAATGGGCCAGAACATCTGCGTCCACACGACCAATAGCGTACTCCAACTTGTCCAGATACTCTTGAATAATGCTTGCCTTGTCCATATCAGCTACCTCATCATCAAGATAATCATTGACCCCATTATGGTGAACAGAAAGCAGTTTGAGATCATAGTCCTTCCCATCCAAAAAGTCTAAAATATCGCTTTCTCTAGGCTGGTAATAACCAATCTCGATGCCACGTTTAATACGATTGCCATACTTGAGGTTAAGACTTTCGATTTCGTGACTATAAGCCTCGTACTCGGGCACATCGTCCTGTTTGGTATAAGGATTAGAGAGATCGTAATGCTCAGTCGTTACAATTTCGCCATCAAAATGTGTCAAATAGTCAGTAAAGTTCGCATCCGAATCATAGGAATGATGGGTATGCAAATGGTTATCACGAATAGACATAACTACTCCTTATTTTTCAAATACATTTTAAGCTGCTTACGGGCCAACCAAGTCAGACTCACCATGATTCCCTCATAAATAATAAAGAAAATCACAAAGCACTGAAGAAAGTACTCTTCTGGCAAAACATTGATAATCGGATCCAAGATTGGATTAAAGAGCCAACTGCTATCTCCAGGAAAGAGGGCTTCATGAAAGAGCGTAAAAAAATCATCAAATCCGAGAAAAAGCCCCACAACCCCAATAAGGACTGGCAAGATTGCTAGACTCATATAAAGCCTACGATAAAGACCAAAGGTGCCCTTCTTCACATTTCGCCAGAGAGAAGTTGCTGCGGGATAAGCCAGTAGAATAACAAGCCCCTGTACCAAATGAAAGAGCCACTTCACATCATGAAAATGCTTTAGCCCACTCTCCGACGATGGAAAATCAGGCATAGCCAGATGACCAACCCAAGGAAAGGTCAAGTACTGCATGAGGACATTGAAATTATGCCAAAGCTCCGTCTTTCCGATAATGACATAGTCCATAAGATGCATCCAGTCAATATCAAAATAATAGAATCCCCATGCCAGATAAATTGTCACCAGAATAGACAAGGCCAAGAGCCAAATCGGAGTCAGAACAGCATTAATCCTAGTTCGCATCAAAATCCCACTCCGCTAGACTAGCAAGTACGTGGTCTGGTTTGACAGGTAGACCTGCAACCTCTTCCGCCTTGGTAAATCCAGTTGTCACAAGTAGTGTTGGAAAGTCATTTTTAATGCCAGCTGTAATATCAGTCAAGTAATTGTCACCAACCACAATAGTTTGGCTACGTTCTGTCCCAAGGATTTCAAGAGCCTTATTCATGATAATAGCTTTAGGCTTACCGATAATGATTGGTTTCACACGGGTAGCCGCCTCAATAAGGGCCAAGAGGGAACCAGCACCTGGAAGAAGACCACGTTCTGTTGGGATATTCAAATCTGGGTTAGTTCCAATAAATATAGCCCCTTTGTGGATAGCAAGAGTTGCCTTTACCAACATTTCATAAGTGACTTCACGATCCAAGCCCACCACAACATAGGCAGGATTTTCCTCATCTACCGTATATCCCGCTTCCGCAATTGCAGATTTAAGCCCAGTCTCACCGATAACATAAACCGTCTTGCCACGATTCATATCGTTCATGTAGTCAACTGACGCCAAAGTAGCTGTGTAAATGGTCTCAAGAGGCGTTTCCAACTCGCACTGATTACGCAAAAGCTCTTGGACCATCTCTGGTGTACGCATACTGTTATTAGTCACAAAAAGATAGGGAATCTGACGCTTCTGCAACTCCTTAACGAAGGCTTCTCCCTCAGGAATGCGATCCTTCCCCTTGTAAATAGTTCCATCTAAATCAATCAAATAACCTTTATATGTCATCCTACTCGTCTCCTATTTCTTTCCATTGGATAATAGCCTGAGCATGAACATTACCGTCCACACAAATCTGGTGTTGACTGCTCAAACTTTCTTGGTCAAACTCGTAACCTGAATAAATTTCTGATCCATGATGAATTTCCTTAACATACTTGAGGTCAATATGGGCCGGTGTGTACTTGGTCAAAAAGTCCAAATCGAAAACATCCAACATCCACTCCAAGTACTTGCTATTATTAACATGGCCATTCATGTCTAGGTCAAAATAACGCACACGATAAAGCGTCTCAATTGGATTTTCCAAAGCCTTATAACGAGGTCCTCTAATCAACTTTTTAGTCTTATCAGCCCCATAAGGTGCTACCACCTCATCTGGCACTTCGGCTACCTTACGCGTTTCATAATCCATAAGAGCAAAAGTAGTCTTAAAGAGCATGATTTGTTGACCAGTTTCATCCGTGATGTAAAAATTACGGTAACAAAAAATCTTATTATAGGAAACGGCTTCAGTTGTAATGATCACCTTTTCATTGTAACGAGGCAAACGGTCAATCTCAATCGCATAGTCTGTCACAATCCAAACCAGACCGTACTTATCAAAAACTTCCTTATCCGTATTACCCAGAGACTCTGACTGCATGCCTGATACTTGCAATGAAAAAGCCAATAAATGTGGTAACTTCACCTGATGCATGATATCCGTCTCATAAAACGGAATCTGATAAGGAATACTAAATTTTAATCCCATCTAATCCTCCAAGATAAATTGCTCAGCGACACTATCTCCCAGAAAGAGTCCTCGTTTGGTCATACGAACCACCTCTGGATCCTTGACCAAGAGACCATCTTCCTGTAGTTTTTTCACAATGTCTCCATAAGTATCCGAAAATGACAAACCAAACTTCTCTTCAAAACGTTTGATAGACACACCTGACTTTTTACGTAAACCAAGGAAGAACTCCTCCTCCATCATTTCCGCCTTAGTCAGATGCTCCTCCTGGAGTCTAGCATGACCATCCTCAGCTATAGCCTTTAGATAATGCTGGATAGGTCCTCTATTGCGATAACGAACACCATTGACATAACCAGAGGCTCCAGCACCAACACCATAATACTCATCATTATTCCAGTACATGAGATTGTGACGACTCTCCATCCCAGGTTTGGTAAAGTTGGAAATCTCATAATGCTCAAAACCATTTTTTTCCAACTCTTGGATAATATAGTCAAACATCTCTGCTTCCAAATCCTCAGTTGGCAGATTGAGCTTACCCCGACGCATCTTATTCATAAAGACCGTGTGATGTTCCAATATCAAACTGTAGAGACTTAGATGTGGAATATCCAGTTCCAGTGCCTTTCTCACATTTTCCTTGACCTGATCCATGGTTTGACCAGGTAGAGCATAAATGAGGTCAATGGAAATATTATAGAAACCAGCAGACTTCAAGCTATCAATGCTTTCATAAATCTGTGCTTGATTGTGACTGCGACCAATTTGACGCAAGTGCTTGTCATCAAAAGTCTGAACCCCTAAAGACACCCGATTAACAGCAGATTTTTTGAGTACTTCAATTTTATCAACCGTCAAATCACCAGGATTGGCCTCAATGGTAAACTCCTCCAGCTTTGACAAATCCAAGTTCTTCTGAAGATGACTTAAAAGGTAGTCCAATTGCTCGGCAGAAATAGCTGTTGGGGTCCCTCCACCAATATAAAGCGTGCGAAGCTCCTTGATATCTAAAAGCTCCCACTCACGAATCAAAGCCCGTAGGTAGTCATCAACGGGCTGATTTTTAATAAAGACCTTGGAAAAGTCACAATAATAACAAATTTGTGTGCAAAACGGAATGTGCACATAGGCTGACGTTGGTTTTGTTTGCATGTAACTATTCTACCATTTTTTAAGCAGAAATGAGACCTTGAAAAATAAGAGTTTAAAGCGAAAAAAGAAGCAATCTCTCCAAATAGCTTCTTTCCTTTATTTTGTTAATGAAAATGGGAAAGCTTTATAGTTGCTATAATCAAAGGTTGGTCCCAAATCAGAGATAAATTGAACTGGCGTGTAAGTTCCATTTTCAAGAATAAAACCAGGCTTAGCTTGGAAACCAGCTCCCCCTAGTCCAGTAATACCAGGAAGCAAGGTTGAAAAATCGCCACCCTCCCAAACGTAGAGATTACCAGAAATTTGAACAGCTTTTGCAGTTGTTGAACTTTGACGATAGGGTTCGTAATCGACATTGAAATTAGCTTTTGAAGTGATGTTTCCATCAGCATCAACTGTAAAACTAATGTCTGTTGCTTGAGGACTCGTACCTGTCCAAGTTCCTACTAATGCTGCTGGGACAGGAGCGTCACTTTGAGTATCAGTTGTTGCTTGACTAGACTTGTTTGACTCAGAAGCAGCGCTACTACTTGTTCCTGCTTGAGCATTATTTCCTGCTGTGGCTTGATTTTTTGAAGAGCTAGCTTCAGGAGCACTCACTTCTTCTTGACCTTGAGAATCCTTTGAAGATGAATCCTCTGTCTTAGTCTTTTTAGCAGATTTCTTTTCAGAAGTTTTTGTTTTTGCTGATGACTTCACAACTTTAGAAGTTGACGTTGTAGATGACGCTGCAGTGTCTTTTTCTGACTTAGAGCCACATCCGACAAGTGCTGTAGAAACAGCTACAGACAACAAAACAAGGGAACAAACACGAATAACTTTTCTTTTCATTTTCATAAACCTCTTTTCTATATGTCTATTATATCTGTTTTGTTACAAATATCAAGTATTTTGTGTAATTTTCGTAATATTTATGTAATTAATTGTATCACTGTCATAAGTTAATAGGTCCTTGAAACCAAAAAAACTATCACTCCCATAGGAATAATAGATTTTGGGCTATTATTTAATTACCTCCTATCTGCGAAAGGTATCCTGATTAGTGCTTTTCTTCTCTTTCAAGATAACCTTTATAAGAGAGAAGGTTAAAGCTATCCTCTAAGAGAATAATGCGCTTACCACCATCTACAAGGACATAATAGTATGACTTGCTCGCATCGTGGTAGATGTCATTAACACTCTTAGCCTGAAAACCATGTGACTTAAGAGACTTCTGTATTTTAGCAAACTCTTTTTGCACCTTATCATTATCTATACTGCCTGATTGATCCACCAGATATTCTTTTAAAGGCTTAGCAATTAAGATATCTTTACCATCAGAATCTGTAGTAACAACCCCATTTTCAGAGATAGTCCCTTCTCCTTCTGAATCATCATCGGAATCAAATTTTTTCCATTGCCCAACAAAAACTTTTGGAACCGCTGCCTTATGAAAAAGACATGTCTTTTTTAAATCTTTGGTACTTCTTGATCCATAGTAGAGGTCTGATAAGAATAAATCTAGAACTAAGTTTGTCCCATCTTTCTGAATCAGATTATAGTATCCAAACACTTTCGTCTTTACCAGGATGATCTCTTTTGTCTGTAATTGGTATTTCTTGTCAAAATCAGCAATCGTTTTTAGTTTTGAATCACTGACGTCCTCTAAGCTTGTTTCAAACTTCTGTCTTACTTTCTGGCCAATAGAGATTTCTTTGATTTCTTCTTCCCTATGTCCTGCAACAAGTTTTGACTTTTTCCCACTTAACTCATAAACCAAACCAGCATTATTACCATTTACCCACAAGCCACCCAAGTTTGTTCCTTTGGAAGAAAACAAAAAGAGGCCAAGACTTGTTGCTACAACAAGAAATAAAGCAATCCCAAGACCAATAAAAGTCTTCTTGCCAAACTTTTTCTTCTTAACAAAGACCATTTGTTGTGAATAAGCTGGGTTGACCATTTGACTATTCATTTGATTTGGTAAAGGCATGGCTCCTTCAGTCACAGACTTTCCATTGTTAGAAAAAGTAGCTTGTTTTCCTTCCATAACAAATTCACCATTTAGAAGGGCCTGCTGACACTCCTGAATAGTGGGCTTACGATTATTAATCGCTTCAAAATATTCAATCCATTCTTTTCTATTCATCATCTCTCCTAATATTTCTTAATAGAAAAATCTATCACTAGCTTGGAAGTGATAGATTTCCCAATTATTTAAGCACTTCTTGTGTCTTAGCGTAGTTAGCTTCAACAGCTTCTTTTTCGGCTTTCCACCAGTCTTGGTGATCTGTGTACCACTTGATTGTTTCTTCCAAACCTGATTCAAAGTTTGTGAATTGTGGTTCCCAACCAAGTTCTTCACGCAATTTTGTTGAGTCAATAGCGTAACGCAAATCATGACCAGCACGGTCTGTTACACGATCGTAAGCATCTTTGGGTTGCCCCATTTTTTCAAGGATAAGCTCGAGCACTTCCTTGTTGTTCTTTTCACCATCGGCACCAATCAAGTAAGTTTCACCGATACGACCTTTAGTGAGGATAGCCCAAACACCAGTTGAGTGGTCGTTAGTGTGAATCCAGTCACGGACATTTTTACCTTCACCATAAAGTTTTGGTTTGATACCTGACAAGATGTTGGTGATTTGACGTGGGATAAATTTTTCGATGTGTTGGTATGGTCCATAGTTGTTTGAGCAGTTTGAAATAGTTGCCTTAACACCAAATGAACGCACCCATGCTTTAACGATAAGGTCTGAAGCAGCCTTAGTTGATGAATAAGGTGACGATGGGTTGTATTTTGTTTCTGCTGTGAATTTTTCACCAGGACCTTCACCGTGTCCAGGAAGATCTTCGCGCAATGGAAGGTCACCATACACTTCGTCTGTTGATACGTGGTGGAAACGAATATCGTATTTACGAGCAGCTTCCAAGAGTGTGTAAGTACCAATGAAGTTTGTGTGGATAAATGGTGATGGGTCGTTCAATGAATTATCATTGTGGCTTTCAGCCGCATAGTGAACGATAGCATCAGCCTTAGCAGCCAATTTATCAACCAATTCAGCATCAGCAATATCACCAACAACCAATTCAACACGGTCACCAAGGATTTCTTCAATGTTGGCACGGTTACCAGCGTAAGTGAGTTTGTCAAGGACAGTCACATGTACGTCTGGATGGTTGTTGTAGACATAGTGTACGAAGTTTGAACCGATGAAACCTGCGCCACCGGTTACGATGATATTTTTATATTCAGTCATTTTTTCTCCAAAAAATATTGTTTTTTCTTAATCGTTCCTTAAATCAATCTTTTTTGGCTTTCCTTAGGTGAGTACGGACGTCAGCGAACTTCGAAGAAGTTCCATGACTAAGTTTTGAACCTAATGTCTCAAAACCTCCGAGCACCTGAAACACAATGGTTCAGGTGCTTTTCTCACGGCGGAAAGCTAATCATATAGCTCGCTTCGCTCGTTTATAACAAAGCTAAAAACTATATAATGATTTTCTTAATTGTTTTAAGAGCTATATTCTTACAAATCTTCTACTCTTAGTGGTTTAACGTCTTTGAGCAATGGGTGATTTTTATCTGCTTCTGAGACTTCTGCTTCTTCCAAGTTTTCCCACTTGATATCAAGGCTTGGGTCAGCGTAGTTGACAAAGGCGTATTTAGGTTTAAGTTCAAGTGCCCAGTAATCGTTTACAAGGTAGCTGTATGATACTTTGTCAGACAAAACTTGGAAACCATTGGCAACACCACGAGGAACAAAGATTCCTTTTGAGGCATCAATAACAGTTTGATAAGTATTCCCAAACGTTTCGCCTTCACGGAGGTCAACCCAAGTTCCAAGAACCTTTCCTTCATCTGCTACTGAGATGTATTTATCCCAAGGCTCAGCATGCAAGCCACGCAAAACATTTTTACGTGAGAAAGAAACGTTATTTTGCAATTTTCCTTCTGCAAAGAATGACTCTGGAAAACCAAGTGGCAACATCTTTTCCTTTTGGAAGTTTTCCTTGAACCATCCACGGTTATCTCCATGAACAGGAATATCAAATTCAAGCAGACCTGGGATAGCATCAATCTTGCGGGCAGCTAGTTCTTTACCAAAAAATTGTTCAGTCATTATGCTTCTCCAATCAAACGGAGCAAATATTGTCCGTATTCGTTTTTCTTAAGTGGTTGTGCCAATTCAAGAACCTGTTCTTTAGTGATATAACCCATGCGATAGGCAATCTCTTCAAGGTTAGCTACTTGGACATTTTGCAAACGTTGAACTGTCTCGATGTACTGAGCAGCTTGCAAGAGACTTTCGTGAGTGCCTGTATCCAACCAAGCAAAGCCACGTCCCATAAGCTCAACAGAGAGGTCTCCACGTTCTAGGTAAGCCTTGTTAACATCTGTGATTTCAAGTTCGCCACGAGGACTTGGCTTGATATTTTTAGCAATTTCCACAACATCATTGTCATAGAAATAAAGTCCAGTTACAGCAAAGTTTGATTTTGGATGCTCAGGTTTTTCCTCGATTGAGATGGCATTCATATTGTCGTCAAATTCAACAACTCCAAAACGTTCTGGGTCCTTAACTTGATAACCAAAGACTGTAGCGCCTTTTTCCTTAGCTTCAGCACGTTGAAGCATGGCAGAAAGACCATTTCCATGGAAAATGTTATCCCCGAGGACAAGTGCAACACTATCGTCACCAATGAAGTCTTCACCAATGATAAAGGCTTGAGCCAATCCATCTGGACTTGGTTGTACTGCGTAAGAAAGGGAAATACCGAACTCAGAACCATCACCAAGGAGCTCTTCAAAACGTGGAAGGTCCTGTGGCGTTGAGATGATGAGGATTTCCTTAATACCAGCCAACATAAGCGTTGAAAGTGGATAGTAAATCATTGGTTTATCGTAAATCGGCATCAGTTGTTTTGATGCAGCACGTGTCAATGGATACAAACGTGTCCCTGAACCGCCTGCAAGAATAATACCTTTCATAAGAAGGCTCCTTTTTTCTCTAATATATTACCTATATTTTAGCATTTTTCGGCCCTCTTGTCACGGTAAACCCTATGTTCTTAAGCTTTCATTAAGAAAATCACAAGTGTCCATTTTCTTAATCCAATCAAAAAAGGATTTCGATTGAAACCCTTTTCGATTGAAGACAACTTCTTGATATATTCCCCTTGGGAAGTGTGATTATCATCCTCTTAGTGTCTTTGTGCACTCATCCAGTCAAAGATACTGTTATAAGTTTGACCATTGACACTGGCACGAGAGCCTCCTCCATTAGTTGGATCAGTGGCTACCATACCACTATATCCGTCCCAATTTTTCGTATTTTCAGGATGCTGAACGCCAATCACCTGGTCATGGAAGAAATAAATCCAAGCCCAATGACCATCATACTCTGTGCCAGGAAGATCAGTCCCAGTCGCTGTTTCAAAGTATGAGAACCACTTGTTAGTAGCTCCAGAGGTAATCAAGCTCTTATATAAAGGCAAGACACTATTTTCTGGTTGTACTGTTGCGTCTGCCTTCGTGTGAATCAACCACATAGGCTGGTTCTTCAGTTTATCAATCCCAGATTGGTCAACAGTTAATGGCGCTGCAATTGGAACGAGAGCTGCAAAATAATCTGGATAGGTTGCTCCCATGGTCAAGACCATACCACCACCATTTGAAACTCCCGCAAGATAGATTCGTCCCTTATCTACCTCAGGGTGATTAGCTAGGTAGGTATCGATGGTCTCTTTGAGTTGGGCTGCATTATCCGACCCCCAAGGTGTCTGCGTTTGAACAGCTAGAACATTAACCCCACGCGCCTGATCACCAGTTGTTAAGAAATGACCTTGAATCTCAGGCTGGGTAAGCGCATAGACGTCATTTGAAAGAAGCGGAATATTCATGTCTGTCCCTCTTTCACCAATGCCGTGTAACCAGACTATCAATGGTTTGGTGCTATTTCCCGTACCGGTCTGGGCACTATAAGCCGCATACTGCATGTTACCTACCTGTCCTCGCTCGTCGAAAACTTCCGTCGTTGGCATCAAACGATTGTTGATGGCATCTTGCTCAGATGAAACCATCTGTGACTGACTACTACCCTCTGCCACTACTGACAAATCTTTCATCGACACCATATAACTTTCCAGCCATTGATTGGTCCAAGTAGAAAGGTTGAAATACATAGGTTCAGCATTCCCACCCATGTTGTAGCGATTATAAGATGGTAGGCTCAATTCAAGCGTCACATACTTGCTATTGTCATAATAGACCACATGCCCCTGATCATCAGACACATAAGAGTTCGTTACCTGACGACTGACCCCTGCTGTTGTAACCTGAGTTGAGCTGTGGACAACCTCTGGCGTGACCTTCTGATTAAATTCAAAAATGACTTTGGTTACAGCAGGACCAAACTCATAACTTTCTAGAACAATACTTGTCTTTGTCACAGCCAAGTCTTCTGCTGCCCCTGCTTTGACAGATAGGCCTAAACTTATGGCTAGCAAAGTAACAATGACTGTCACATAAACTTTAACTTTTTGGAACATAGTCCCTCCCCTTTTTTATTAGTATTCACCTACAATCGATGAACAGTTACTATTTTATCATTTTCTAATTAAATAAGAAATAGATATAAATAACTCTAATAAAAAAGGATCAGCTAGCATCCCTCAATAAGGAGAAATAGCTAACTGATCCATAAATTTCAATATATTGGAGGGTTTTAATACTATTAGTCTTTTTTCTTAACGTACTGAGACACTGGATAGTCTGAACTGTCCAAACTACCAAGTCGGTTCATAGCCAATTCAACCAGATTTTTTCCAATCAGTGGCCCCGTCGTAAGCCCTGAAGATCCTAAACCAGAGGCGACAAAGACACCCTCAAGTTCTGGAACTTCTCCAAAGAAAGGAGAGAAATCACTCGTGTAGGCTCTAGTTCCCACACGTTCTGAGAAGGACTTGGCAGTACTTAGGTCATGGAAATAGGTCTTAGCCTCCTCCTCCAGACTTGCAAGTACAGTCTCATCAACTGTCAAATCAAAGCCTTGGTCATTTTCATGGCTGGCCCCTACCGAAATCTTGCCACCAGCAAAAGGAATGACATCCAATTCGCCCTCTGGCATCAGAACAGGTAATCTACCAGTATCCATACCCTCAAAGAAATAGTCACGCAATTGACCCTTTTGGGGGCGGACGTCTACTTCGAAACCAAGGGGTTCAAGCGTTTGACCTAGCCAGGCACCACAAGCGAGAATGACCTTATCAAAAGTTTGACCATTAATCTCGTAGGTGCCATTGTCAAGAGGAGAGAGTGTGACTGTCCCCTCTACCTTTTCAAAACCTGAGGCATCAATCAAAGTAGCTGTTAATTCTGCCCCCTCCACTCTAGCTCCTCCAGAAGCATAAAGATAACGGTCAAATCCAGTAAATTCCGGGAGGTCGGCAACATTTTTTATAGAAAGTTCACCAATAATGGGTGATTCTTCTAGCCTAGTTTCTGCATGCTGATACAAACCGTCCAACTTACTATCATCTTTCTTGAGAAGGGCTACACCAGACTGATCATAGAAGCTCGTGTCATAACCATCAGTTTCAAGATCTGAAACTAAATCTTGGTAAAAATCGGCTCCCAATCGAGCCATTCGATACCAGGCCTTATTACGACGCTTGGAAAACCAGGGGCTGATAATCCCTGCTGCTGCCTTGGTTGCTTGCCCAAGACCATGATCAAATACTGTAACCTCTGCGTCTTTTTCTTTTGATAAGTAGTAGGCAGCCGTTGAACCGACGATACCTGCACCAACAATTGCAATTTTCATTTTTTACTCCATCTATTTGAAAAGAGCTGAGTCCTATATCAATAGGCACAGCTCTTTAGTATTTTTAACCTAAGGCCACGTCCATAACCATCATGACGACAAAGCCAACCATGAGCCCCAAGGTTGCGACGTCAGTATTACCATTGGTTTGTGATTCAGGAATCAATTCCTCCGTTACCACAAAGATCATGGCACCAGCCGCAAAAGCCAAAGCATAAGGAATAATCACCATCATCCACAAGACTAGAGCAGCTCCCATAACAGCTCCTATAGGCTCCACGATAGCTGACATCGAGCCCCAATAAAAGGCCTTGATACGAGATTTTCCATCTGCTCGAATAGGAATAGAGAGGGCTGCACCTTCAGGGACATTCTGCAAACCAATACCTATAGCTAGACCAATGGCTCCCATAAGACCCGCGAATGTCATATTGCCACCAGCCAAGGCTCCGAAAGTCACACCGACTGCTAATCCCTCTGGAAAATTATGAATGGTGATAGCCAAAAAGAGCAGGGCTGTCTTGGACAACTTTTTCTTACGAGGTTGAATACCTTCTGCTTTAGAGATGTCATTCCCCAAATGCAAATGGGGAACGACGGCATCAATCAAACGAAGGGCAACACCTCCAAGCAAGAAACCAGCTGCCGCAGGGAACCATGACCACTTCCCATAGCCATTTTGAGTCGCATAAGTTAAAGAAGGGTCCAAAAGCGACCAAAAAGAGGCCGCAATCATGACACCTGCCGCAAAGCCCATCATGATATCTAGCAATTTACGGCTAATATTCTTGAAGAAGAAAACAATGGCCGATCCGACAATGGTACAGCCCCAAGTAAAAAGACCAGCAATCAAGGCCAAAAAGACCACATTTTGATGTAAAAGCCAAGTCACAGACACATCCTCCTACAAATGGTCAAAAGGATTGGTTGAGGACTGACTTTCAAGTATGGTCACATTCCAATCATGCTCAAGTTTCCAAGCCTCAAGTTTCTCAGCAATCTTTGAGATAAAAAGGGCTTCGATATGGTGCCCAGGATCAATTGCCAAGAGACCATTAGTAATCATTTCCTGTCCTGTATGGTAGTAAATATCACCAGTGATGAAGACTTGTGCCCCCTTTTCCAAAGCATCCTTGTAAAATCCTTGACCGCTACCCCCACAAATAGCCACACGGCTAACTAGAGGATTGTCATGATTATAACGAACCAAGCGAACACTATCTAAGCCAAAAACAGACTTGACTTTAAGAGCAAGTTCTTCAATAGTCTGAGGCACGATATCACCCACTCGACCGATTCCATGATTTCCAGAAGTCTGCGTTAAATAAGTGGTGTCTTTAATATCAAGTAAGTCACAGAACCAATCATTAAGCCCATTATTAACGACATCAATATTAGTATGACTCACATAGACTGCAATATCATGCTTAACCAGGTCAAGTAAAATATCTCGGTCAGGCGAAGACACCAAATCCTTAACTGGACGAAAAATTGGAGCATGTTTAGCAATAATGAGGTCCACACCTTTTTCAATGGCTTCGGCTACCGTATTTTCACGAACATCCAAAGTAACCATGACCTTCTGAATCTCTTTGTCCAGACTACCAATCTGCAAGCCAACCACATCACCTTCCATAGAAAGCTCCGGTGGACAAAATTCTTCATAAGACTTAATAAGTTCACTATCTAACATGATTCAAAACCTCCTTAATGGTTTGAATTTTATCTTCAATAGCTGTACGATCAGCCTGATTGGCCAGTGGAATGGATCCTAAAGCAAGCTCTAATTTATTGATTTCGCGTTGCCATTTGAGCTGGAAAACCTGAGATTGGTCTTTCATGAGATAAGGACCAAAACGCACTTCCTTGTCCGAAAGGCTCATGTGTCCAGCTTCTGCCACCATGATTTCGTAGTATTTGCCATTTTCAGTCATGATAGACTCTGCAATAATCTCAAAACCATTTTCCATCAACCAGATACGGAGATCATCTTCACGATTATTTGGTTGTAAAATCAGACGGTTTACGCCCTTAAGTTTGTCCTTTCCAGCATCAAGGATATCCGCAATAAGACGTCCCCCCATGCCACAGATTGTGATGGTTGTGACAGCATCAGAAGGTTCGAAGGCAGCCAAGCCATTAGCCAAGCGCACCTCGATTTTATCTTGGAAACCAGAAGCTGAGACATTTGCAAGAGCAGACTCATAAGGGCCTTTTACCACTTCTCCAGCAATAGCTGAAGTAATCAGGCCTTTTTCAAGTAAATAAATCGGAAGATAGGCATGATCACTGCCTACATCCAAGAGTTTTGCACCTTTGGGAACATAGGTTGCTACGTCCTTGAGGCGTTGAGATAATTGTACGTACATATTTCATCTTTCTATTTTTTTAAGTCTATTTAATTATATCAAAAAAGGAAGTTGGTAAGAAATGGTTTTAACACATTTCCTAACAACTTCCTTTTTGCTTATACTTTCTCGCCTGTAAAGACGAAGAATTTAGAAATAATATAGTTCAATACAATGATAAGGACCTGAGAGAAGAGGCTCTCGATACCGTTTACCCAAGCATGACTATGACCAACAAATTGACCAATAATTTCTGGATAGGTATCGACTAAGAAATAGGCCAGTGCCAAATCCAAGACCAAGGTCAATAGGCGAGCACCCACGAACTTAACAAAGCGCGTAACCATACCTGTCTTTTCCTGATTAAAGACAAACATGTCATTTGTAAAAAAGGCAAAGATTATGGCAATCACATTCGCTAAGACTGCTGAAAGTGTTCCTTGTTGGGTAAACTGGAAAATCAAAGTACGACTGACCATATAGACCAAAGTTGCCAAGACACCAAAGAAAAGGTACTTGAAAACTTCGGTGGCCATGAAGGCTCTGAGCTTAGCTATCATACTTAGTCCAATCCAATTTCTGCACGAACAACATCGGCAATCGTATCAACATAGTAGTTCACTTCATCATCTGTTGGGGCTTCTGCCATAACACGAAGAAGAGGTTCGGTACCACTTGGACGAACCAAGATACGTCCATTTCCAGCCATCTCAGCTTCCATTTTTTCAATGATAGCGGCAATTGTAGGAACTTCCATAGCCTTATCTTTCATGCTATTTTCCACACGGATATTAACCAATTTTTGTGGATAGATGGTCACTTCTGAAGCCAATTCAGACAAGCTCTTACCTGTTTCAACCATGACTTTAGTCAATTGGATTGCTGTCAATTGACCATCACCAGTTGTGTTGTAATCCATGATAATAACGTGTCCAGACTGTTCACCACCAAGGTTGTAGCCGTTTTTACGCATTTCTTCGACAACATAACGGTCACCAACAGCTGTCACTGCCTTATTAATGCCTTCGCGGTCAAGTGCCTTGTGGAAACCAAGGTTTGACATAACTGTTGTTACAATAGTATTTTTAGCCAACTCGCCTTTTTGAGACAAATGTTTACCAATGATATACATCACCTTATCACCATCAACAATATCGCCATTTTCATCAACAGCGATGAGACGGTCACTGTCACCATCAAAGGCAAGACCAATAGCTGAGCCAGTTTCTTTAACCAAGGCTTGCAACTGCTCTGGGTGTGTCGAACCAACACCAGCATTGATGTTAAGGCCATCAGGTTGGTCACCAATAACAGAGATTTCTGCGTTCAAGTCAAGGAAAATGTTACGTGCAGATACCGCAGCTGCTCCATTAGCCGCATCCAAGGCAACTTTCATGCCACCGAGGTCAACACCTGTAGCCACCAAGAATTTTTCGTATTTACGAAGACCCTCTGGATAATCCACAAGTGTTCCAAGTCCCTCAGCTGAAGGGCGTGGAAGCGTATCTTCTGCAGCATCGAGAAGGGCTTCAATTTCCGCTTCACGCGCATCATCCAATTTAAAGCCATCGCCACCAAAGAACTTGATACCATTATCAAGAGCTGGATTATGGCTGGCTGAAATCATAACACCAGCACTTGCATTTTCCGTACGGACCAAGTATGAGACGCCAGGTGTCGCAAGTACTCCAAGTTTGTAGACTTCAATACCCACTGAGAGCAAACCTGCTACTAAGGCAGATTCCAACATCTCACCAGAGATACGTGTATCACGTGCCACAAAAACTTTAGGACGGCCAGTCTCATGTTGGCTAAGCACATAACCACCAAAACGACCTAATTTAAAGGCCAATTCAGGCGTAAGTTCAACGTTTGCTTCTCCACGAACACCGTCTGTTCCAAAATATTTACCCATAATTTTATTATTAGTGCTTGAGCACTAAATCCTCCTTAAACTGTGATGCTGTTTAGCAAGAGTCAATCTAGTGAAATCTATCTAGACAATCTAACTTTATAAGATTTCGCCAATATTTTCAACCCTTGATTTTAAACATTTTTAATTGGTTACATTTTTATGAGATTAGTCCCTCTCAATCCCATCCATTATACATGAATTTAGGAAAAATGTAACTCCCCTATTTTTGCGTAACTTTTAAGTTAACCTTAACAGTGCCAGGCTGAACCGTAACACCTTCTGCCTTAAGGTCTATTGTTTTTGAAGTGTCCTTAGTCACTTGGCTAATGTCCACAGGGACTGTAATGCTATCAATCTTATCCATAGCTTCTTGGCTACCAACAATAGTCACATGTCCACGATTAAAGCTATAGCTGATACTAGACACATTGCTAGCCTTATCTCCAGTCAGTTCGACCTTGACAGGAACAGATTTGCTTAATTTTCGCAAACTAATCTTGGCATGCACCTTAGCTGGTGAGATTGAACTTGCTAGGACTGTTCCATTGGTCGAAACTGCTTGAAGGACCAAGTTCCCATCATAATCTTCAGACAGGTTGGAATCGCCTTCCAATACTGCTTGAACATGATCAATCTGGTTAATGATATCTTCACTCGAAGTCACCTCTACCTTGGTTGCATCCAGGCTAACTTTTTTAACTTCATAGCCATTTGCCAACTTATCTGATGTGATGTTAGCTACGACGTCAAAGGTCTTGCTGGCTTTTTTACCAATAGTCGCCGTCAAGGTTGATGGCGATACTTGCGCAGACATTCCAGCTGGAAGATCCTTAACCTGAATAGGTACTCGACTGGTTCCTTGACCCAGATTCGACAAATCAGCAACTAATTTAAAGTGACGCGTATCACTACTTGTCTCAGTCGTTAAAGCCAGCTGTGTTGTCGCTGTCAAATAGACTTCGGCATCATAGGAATAACCACTGATAAAGTACTTATCACTATCATATTTAATATCCACAGGAACCGACTCAACGGTTTGTGTAAAGGTATTAGATGCACTTGAGCTATTGTTTTTATTTTGCGTATTTCCCGACCATGCCGTGAAAAAGAGTACCACAGCAAAGAAGAGAGCAACTAGCATCTGCCATAAACGATCGTTTTTAAAGAAATTTACGAAACGCTTCATTTTTTGCTACCTCCAATCCATCGTTGGAAGAATGACTGACGTGGTTCTTGTTCTTTCAACAAGATAAGACTCAACTCTTGTTCAAATTCTTGAACCGAGAGATCATGGATGAAATTCCCCTTGTAAGCAATTGAAATCGCACCAGTTTCCTCAGACACAACAAAGGTCAGTGCATCTGTCTGTTCTGAAAGACCAATAGCAGCCCTATGTCTAGTTCCAAACTCTTTGGAAATCTTATTAGATTCCGTCAATGGCAGATAAGAACAAGCCGTCGCAACCTTGTTATCTCTGATGATAACAGCCCCATCATGAAGCGGTGTATTTGGGATGAAAATATTAATTAACAGTTCCCCAGTCACCACTGCATCAAGTGGAATACCAGTCGCAATCTGCTCTTGTAAGGTCTGAGTCTGTTCAATAGAAACCAGCGCCCCAATCTTACGAGGACTCATGTACTTAACAGCTTTAACGAAGGCTTGAACCAACTTCTCATCTGAGCTAACCTCTTTATTTTGCAAAAAATGCTGAGGCGTACGTCCAAAGGTTTCAAGTGCAGAACGAAGCTCTGGCGCAAAGATCACAACCGCCGCAATGGCTCCATAGGTGATAACCTGATTCATCAAATAAGAAATCGTCGTGAAGCCTATAAAATCAGAAATCAGTTTGACTAAAATAAATAAGACAACCCCTTGAACAAGGGTCATAATTTTTGTCCCTCGTAGGGCCCTAATAAAGCGATAAATTAAAAAAGCAACAATCAATATGTCCAAACTATTGACGATAACTTTCAGCGGACTATCAAAGAGTGACCGCCAAAAATCAATATCAATGGACGAAAGTATTCCCATACATATCACACTTTCTTTTAATTTTTAAACAGTTTCTATTATACCACGAATTCTAACTATTTTGAGACTACAATCACTACTTTTTGTGATAAAATAAATTCATGACTATGAAAACTACCATGGGAATTCTAGCGGGAAAAGCTAGCCATTTCATCCTTTCAAAATTGGGACGTGGCTCAACCCTGCCTGGAAAAATCGCCCTTAAATTTGACAAAGATATTTTAGACACTTTAGCCAAGGATTACGAGATTGTCGTTGTCACTGGAACCAATGGTAAGACTCTGACAACAGCTTTAACAGTAGGAATTCTTAAAGAAGCTTTTGGTGAGATTGTAACCAACCCTAGTGGGGCCAACATGATCACAGGAATCACTTCTACTTTCCTAACAGCTAAAAAAGCCAAGTCTGGTAAGAAAATCGCTGTCTTGGAAATTGACGAGGCTAGCCTTCCAAAAATCACTGAATACATCACTCCAAGTCTTTTTGTCTTCACAAATATTTTCCGTGACCAAATGGACCGCTATGGTGAAATCTATACCACTTATCAGATGATTTTAGATGGTGCTGCTAAGGCACCTGAGGCCACTATTTTGGCCAATGGGGACAGTCCTCTCTTTAATTCTAAAGAAGTGGTCAATCCTGTACGCTTCTATGGTTTTGACACTGAAAAACACGCTCCAGAGCTGGCACATTATAATACCGAAGGAATTGTCTGCCCTAAATGTGAGAGCATTCTTCAGTATCACCTCAATACTTATGCTAATCTGGGTGACTATGTATGCCTCAACTGTGACTTTCACCGTCCAGAATTAGACTATAAGCTAACAGAGTTGACTAAAATCACTAACACTACTTCTGAATTTGTCATTGATGGACAAGATTACAAGATTAATGTCGGTGGTCTTTATAACATCTACAATGCCCTTGCTGCCGTCTCTGTCGCTGAATTCTTCGGAGTGGCTCCAGAGCAAATCAAAGCTGGTTTTGATAAGAGTCGTGCTGTCTTTGGACGCCAAGAAACCTTTAAGATTGGTGACAAATCATGTACTCTCGTACTAATTAAGAATCCAGTAGGAGCCAGCCAAGCTCTCGATATGATTAAACTTGCAGATTATCCGTTTAGCTTGTCAGTCCTTCTTAACGCCAATTATGCTGATGGTATTGATACTAGCTGGATTTGGGATGCCAACTTTGAAAGCATTATCGAGATGGATATCCCTGAGATTAACGCTGGTGGTGTTCGCCATTCTGAAATTGCCCGTCGTCTTCGTGTAACCGGCTATCCAGAGGAAAAGATTACGCAAGCAGAAAAACTTGAAGATATTATGGCCTTGATTGAAAAACAAGATTGCGATCATGCCTATATCTTAGCGACCTATACTGCCATGCTTGAATTCCGTGATATTCTTGCTCAACGTCATGCTGTCGGAAAGGAGATGAACTAATGACTTATACTTCACTCAAATCTCCAGAAAATCGTGACTACACCTATGACCTAAATGTCGCCCACCTTTATGGTAATCTGCTCAATACCTACGGTGACAACGGAAATGTCCTTATGATCAAATACGTGGGTGAAAAACTTGGTGCTAAGATGACCTTCGACATCGTTTCAGTTGGTGATGACTTCGACAAGGACCACTACGACATGGTCTTCTTTGGAGGTGGTCAAGACTACGAACAATCCATCGTTGCTAAAGACCTCCCAACTAAGCGTGAGGCTATTGGTCAATTCATCCAAGATAACAAAGTAATTCTTGCCATCTGTGGTGGTTTCCAACTTCTTGGTCAATATTACATCCAGGCTAATGGTGTCCGCATTGATGGTATCGGTGTTATGGGCCACTACACCCTCAATCAAGAAAATAATCGTTATATTGGTGACATCAAGATCCATAACGAAGAGTTCGATGAAACTTACTATGGCTTTGAGAATCACCAAGGGCGCACCTTCCTCTCTGATGATGAAAAACCACTTGGAAAAGTGGTCTACGGTAATGGTAATAACAAGGAAGACGGTTCTGAGGGTGTCCACTATAAAAATGTTTATGGTAGCTACTTCCATGGACCAATTCTTTCTCGTAACGCCAACCTGGCCTACCGTTTGGTCACTACTGCCCTTCGTAACAAATATGGCCAAGACATTAAATTGCCAAGTTACAATGACATTCTTTCAAGTGAAGTCGCTGAAGAATACGCAGATACTAAATCAAAAGCAGAATTTGAAAAATAATTCTATGACATAGCAAAATAGCGAAACCCTAAGGGTTTCGCTATTTTTTCATCTCTATTTCCAAAGTCGTCTTTTCTTCAATCTGTCTTCAATTTTACGATTATCAATCCTTAAAATGGCAATCATATCAAACAAGAGCCAAGTTCGTTTAGGATAAACAATGTATTTTGGAGACCATATTGGAGAGAACTTTTCCTTATAACGTTGGAGCCCACTAAAAGAGTAAAAACGCTGCGCAAAGACATAGACCAAATTGGCAACCTTCTCTTCCAAGAAACTATCTTCTTCAGTACCCACATTCGCGAGTGGAGCCATTCCCATATCGAAGTACTGCTTTCCTTCTGCTTGGAAATACTGGAAGAGTTTGACAAAGAGGTAATCCATGATACCTTCAGGTGCCTTTTCAAAATCATAACGCATAAGGTCAATCGTCGCCACCCGTTTGTTTTTGGTTGGCATGATATTGGCAAAGGCTACAATTTCTCCATCCTCACTCTCAACAATAGCAATCGGTGCCTGCTGCAGATAAGCTTCATCAAAGAAACCAAGAGAGAAGCCCTTCTCCTTACGACCGTTAAGCCAAATATCTGAGACAGCCTTCATTTCTTGCATCTGAGTCTCTGAAAATGGAGGATCAAGCAACTTAAACTGGAAACCTGCTTTTTCGACACGATTGGTTGGTTTACGGAACTTCTTACCATGCTTACCATCGACAGAGAATGTCGTCAAATCAACCATGGCGTTTTCCCCAAATTTCATAAAATCAAAGCCATAATCATGAAGCATCAGGGTAATACTCTCGTCTGCCTCATAAAACAAGGCTTGTAAATTCCAATCTGATAGTGTCTTCAAGAAAGATTCCCAAGCTGCTCGGTAATAGTTTTCATTACCAATTGGATTTCCCATAACCACACACTTGTTGCTGGTTTGTGCAAATTGGAAAACTACCTGGTCTTGTCCATCGACACGATACCAAAAGAGGCGTTTATCATGTAAATAAGCCAGAGCACTTTCTGATGCACCTCCGTATTTCTCAAGGAGAGCTGTGAAGCGCTCGTCATCCATACTTTGACCAAAGGGCCTACGGGGTGCCAAAATTCTCAAGACTCCCCAAACAATAGTTGCAATGATAACTGATGCCAGTAAAATATCAAACCAAATATGAACAAAATGTCCAAGAACATCCCGGTTCTTAGGTGGCAATAAATGAGACCAAAAACCGCTGCCACCCAGAACAAGAAGAACCAGAATAGTAAAGGCTAGGAAAAGGAAATCCTTTGTTTTGTCTTCCCAACTATAAACAAAGTAACGATGATACAACCTCTTTCTGATGATCAACATAAGCACCAAAGAGAGTACAATTAGGAAAGACATAGCCCAAGAAATACCATTGAGATTGACATAAATCAATGTCAAAACAAAGGTTATTAAGGAAGCAATGAAAGCTCCCTTCACCCGACGTCTGATGAGACGAGCCATGAAAATGAATAGGGTTCCAAATAGGATGCTTGGGAATTGCCAAATTAACTGTTCCTGAATAGGATCAAAACTGCTAATAAAGTAGACATTTGCCAAGCGTTCAGGGATTAAGGCTGACAAAATCAAGAAAATACCTAAGAAACGCAGCAAATACACGAGAAAACGGTGGAGAGTTCCACCAAATACTCGTGAAGAAAGTTTGAAGTATTTCTCGTTGATACGCCCTCCCATGTGTTTGAAAAAGAAGACAACACCTAACAAGAAGGGAATAACGTAGTAAGTTAAACGAAAGAGCAAGAGCAGACTAACCGCAAGAGCATTACTAACCCCCATAGAGGTCAGACCGGTAATCACAATCAAATCGAAACTACCAATCCCGCCCGGAATCATAGAGAAGATACCAATAATAACCGCTAGGAAATAAAGAGGAATCAGATTATAAAGAGGAACATGCAAGCCCATTAAATAAGCTACACTTACAAAGCTTCCAAGGGCCGTTCCCCATTCAGCTGTCGAAGCTAAAAGAAGACTTAGCCTCGTTTTCAATGGTACTTGACCAAAATAGGCTAATTTTTCACGACTAGAAACAAAGAAAATAAAAGGCAGATAAAGGAAAATACCCAATAACAGTAACCAATACTTTCTTAAATCTGGACTTAGAGGGAAGAACCAAAAGACAGCGAATACCAAACCACTTAAAAGGGATAGGCCAGACATAAAGTAAGGCAATAAACGAGAAAGTGCCTTAACACCCGTCTTTTCCTGCCCATCCTCAGAATAAAAGGAATATCTCAGACCCACATCGACCAAACCAGCAAAACCAGCTAAATTATTGATGGTGTTAACAGCCCAACTTGTTTCTAAGATATAGGATTTGGAATAATCCGTTTCTAGCTCCTTATTCAGTATGATGTCATAAAAGAGCATAGGGGAGACAGCGACTAGTCCGATGATAGCCATCAAAACAAGATGCCAAATAGACAAACCGGCCAGAGCTGACTCAAGTGACTCTAAAGTGATGGTCCGTTTGAGGCGAACCAATTCTATGACGACAAGAACCGTAATCGAGATAAAGAAGATAGATTTAACGGCCGCTTTTAAAGGTTGAAGTCTCTCTAAAAGACGCTTCATGCCACCACCTCTTTTCGACTAATTCTCACAAGCTCACGAATCATTTGATTGAAAATCTTATATTTACGTTGAGCTAGACGATGCCCTTCACGACGTTGGACATAGAGCTTATGAATCGGAAAGAGTTCTGAAATCTCCCTAGAATGCCTGATACTGATAACATCCCTTTGCCCCATAACTACCCAAACAGGATAGGCAGCCTGATGTAGACGTTCCCTATCTAGTGGCAAGTCATGAAGCATAAGCCCCGTTACCTGAGCCATGATATCCATTTTAGATGAAAATGGTGACAAGGCTTTTAAGCAAAGATATTGTAGATAGACCGCGAATCTTGAGCGTCTCGTCAACCCATTAAAGGTCATATTTCCCGCATTAAGCAAAAGCCCTGCAATCCGGTCAGGATAACGACTAGCATAAACCATAGCCAAATTGGCACCATCACTATGACCGACAAATAAGGCCTTCTTGATATTCAAATATTGCAAAATTTCCTCCAAATCGGCAGCCATCTGTTCAAAGGTCATCTTAACACTATGACGACTGGACCTGCCGTGATTACGACTATCAATGAAAATTAAACGATAGTCTCGATACAGAATTCCTTGCTTACCAAAGTAATTTCCTGACAAATTATTGCCATGCAAAAAAACAATTGGAAAGCCTTTACCGAGATCACGATAATAGATGATTTGACCATCTTTCACTTTGAATTCCATAATATTACCTACCTTTTCACTAACGCATTCTTATACGATAATTAGTCTTATAAGGCATTGAGGCTGATGAATTGGACTTATCTCATTCCAAAACCATCTAACCCTCTTCACTCCATTATAACACTTCCACTAGGAAAGAGTCAGAATATTTGTGCATTTTCTGCAAAAAGAAAAAGCCTTTTCAGGCTTCTCTTCTTATTGTTCGAAAGTTTGTTGTGCGATGAGTTTGTTATAGTTTTCTTCATCTTCTTGATTATCACGGACAACCTTAGATACTGTAAAGGAAGATGAAATCAAGCCAACACATCCCATGAGGTAGTAACCCTTAACCATCAAAGGCTCTTTAAGGGTATAGAGGCCTACCAACATCAAGATTACGAAGAAGGCAAATGATCCCCATGCCATCATGTTGAAAGATGTTGTGTTACGATACACTTTTTTCTTTACTTTGTTCATAAAGTTAGTCTCCTTTTATATACTAAGACTATTATACCAACAATATAAGCCTTTCACAACTCAAAACATGAAAAGGCTCTCATCATTCCTTAACCTTCCAACTGTTCTGATAAGTCACTCCACTCTTCCATCAGAGCTTCTTGAGAAACTGATAAGTCATCCAGCTCTTTCTGCAAGTCAGACAATTCTGCCACATCATTTGTTTCAAGCATGGCAGCAGAAATTTCCTCCAAGCGTTCCTCAATCGTCTCTAGCTCATTTTCAATTTGCTCAATGCGTCGACTTAGTTTACGCATCTCTTTTTGATTGGCTTTTTGAGCTTGATAATCACTAGCTCCCGCTGAAGCCACTTGGACTTCCTCTGATACTTGATTTTCCTCTGCCTCAAGACGTGCTAACTCTTCAAGCTCCGCCTTCTTTTCAAGGTAGTAATCGTAGTCTCCAAGATAAATGGTCGCTTCATCCTCAGAAATTTCCATCACTTTGGTTGCCACTCGGTTGATAAAGTAACGGTCGTGGCTGACAAAAAGAAGCGTTCCATCAAAGTCGATGAGGGCATTTTCCAAGACTTCCTTACTATCAATGTCCAAGTGGTTGGTCGGCTCATCTAGGATGAGGAAGTTGTTGTTTTCCATTGATAATTTAGCTAGGAGCAAGCGAGCCTTCTCACCACCCGAAAGCATGGAAACCGACTTTTTGACATCATCACCTGAGAAGAGAAAGGCTCCCAGACGGTTACGAATCTCAACTTCAGGAGTTGTCGCAAAATCATTCCACAACTCATCAAGAACAGTGTTTGACGGTGTCAAGGCAGATTGGGTTTGGTCATAGTAACCCACTTCAACATTGGCACCATAAGTTGATGTTCCCTTGATAAATGGCAGTTTACCTACTACCGACTTGATAAAGGTTGTTTTTCCGATACCATTAGGTCCCACAATGGCAATGGCATCCATCTTCTTAACATCGAGAGAAATAGGCTCTGAGAGAATCTCATCGTCATAACCAATAGCAGCATCCCTAACAGTCAAAACTACATTTCCAGAGACCTTATCCGCATGGAAAGTCATATTAGCTGACTTTTGACCTTCTGTTGGCTTATCCAGACGTTCCATTTTCTCTAGCTGTTTACGACGGGCTTGAGCACGCTTAGTTGTAGAGGCACGGACAATATTACGATTAACAAAATCCTCCAGCTTAGCAATTTCCTTTTGTTGCTTTTCGAAGTTCTTTGCTTCAGTAGCCAATTTTTCAGCCTTGAGATCCATGAATTTTGAATAGTTTCCGACATAACGATCTAAACTATGTTTGGTCAAATCCAGGGTCACTGTCGCCACCTTGTCCAAAAAATAACGGTCGTGACTGACAATGATTAGAGCTCCCTGATAATTGACCAAGTAATTTTCCAACCAGGCAATGGTCTCGATATCCAAGTGGTTGGTCGGTTCGTCCAGTACCAAGAGCTCAGGCTTCTCAAGCAGCATTTTCGCCAAAGCCAGGCGCGTGTTTTGCCCTCCAGAAAGATCTGAAATAGGCATCTCCCACATGCTTTCATCAAACTTAAAACCATTGAGAATAGCTCTGATATCAGATTCATAGGTAAATCCACCTCGCTGTCTGAAATCCTCGGAAAGTCGATCGTAGTCAGTCATTAACTTGTCCAAATCAGCCCCAGTCAACTCGGCCATCTTCATTTCCATGTCACGTAGACGTTTTTCATCTGCACGTAGGTCTGCAAAGACATTTAACATTTCCACATAGATGGTATTGCTAGACTCAAAGCGACTATCCTGAGCCAAGTAAGACAAATTCAAATCACGTTTTGTGTTGATTTCACCACTCGTCGGCGCTTCCTCTCCAACCAAGATTTTCAATAAGGTTGATTTTCCAGCACCGTTACGGCCAACCAAGGCAATACGATCGCGTTCATCTACCTGAATATTAATATTATCAAAGAGCACATCTCCTGAGAAAGAGCGCTCAATCTTGTTTCCTTGTAAAATAATCATAACGTTTCAATTATACCAAAAAAGCCAAGCTCCTGCTTAGGCTTTCTGACTTTCTTTCAAAATGCTTGCTACCTTAGTATTAATCAAATCGATAGCAACAGTATTTGTGACACCTTCAGGAATCACCACATCTGCGTAGCGTTTCGTTGGTTCGATAAACTGGTGATACATAGGTTTAACCACACTGATATATTGCTCAATGATACTATCCAAGCTACGGCCACGCTCTTCCATGTCACGCTTGATACGACGGATAATACGAATGTCATCATCAGTATCTACAAAAAGCTTGATATCCATCAAATCACGCAAACGTTTATCCTCAAGTACCAAAATCCCTTCAACAATGAAAACATCCTGTGGCTCTTGACGATAAGTCTTTTCACTACGAGTGTGTTGGGTGTAGTCATAAATGGGAATATCCACTGGACGCCCAGCAATCAGCTCATTGATGTGTTCAATCATAAGATCTGTATCGAAGGCAAAGGGATGATCGTAGTTAGTTGACACACGCTCTTCAAAAGTCAAATGTGTCTGATCCTTATAATAAGAATCATGCTCAATCATGGCAATTTTCTCATCTGGAAAATTTGATAGAATGGCACGAGAAACACTGGTCTTACCGCCACCAGAGCCACCCGTAACCCCAATAATAATCGGTTTTTTAGGCATGGTAAATTCCTATCTAATATAGTCTTTCTTATCTATTCTACACTAAATCATGATATAATAAAAGCAAATCCATATAGAAAATGAGACTTTTATGTTTAAAAACTTTACTGAACAATGGCAAGACCTCCTTAAAGAAAAAGGAATCACTACAGAGACTGCCATTCAAAAAGAACTCTTTGCACCAATCACTGAAGGAGATAATGTCCTAGGTATCAGTCCTACAGGAACAGGTAAGACCCTTGCCTACCTTCTCCCACTGCTCCTCAAACTCAAACCCAAAAAAGCTCAGCAACTGCTTATCCTAGCACCTAATTCTGAACTTGCTGGACAGATTTTCGACGTAACCAAACAGTGGGCTGAGCCACTAGGACTCACTGCCCAGCTCTTCCTTTCTGGCTCTAGTCAAAAGCGACAAATTGAACGCCTGAAGAAAGGACCGGAAATTCTCATCGGAACCCCTGGCCGTGTCTTTGAGCTGATTAAACTCAAAAAGATCAAGATGATGAACGTCAATACTATCGTCCTTGATGAATTTGATGAGCTTCTCAGTGATAGCCAATACCACTTTGTGACAAAAATCAGCCACCATGTTCCTCGTGACCATCAAATGATTTATATTTCGGCAACCAACAAAATTGACGATCAAGATCTTGTCGAAAATACTATCGTTTATGACCTATCTGATCAGGAACTAGACACCATCAAACATTATTATATCAGTGTTGATAAACGTAACCGTGTCGAACTTCTCCGTAAGTTCTCCAATATTCCTGACTTCCGTGGCCTTGTCTTTTTCAACAGTCTTTCTGACCTTGGTGCTACTGAAGAACGCCTCCAATTTAACGGAGCTTCAGCAGTATCATTGGCAAGTGACATCAACGTCAAATTCCGTAAGGTTATCTTGGAAAAATTCAAGAACCATGAGATTTCACTCTTACTAGGTACTGACCTATTGGCACGAGGCATCGATATTGAAAATCTGGAAGTGGTCATCAACTTCGATATTCCTCGAGACCGTGAAGCCTACACTCACCGTGCAGGTCGTACCGGACGTATGGGAAATGAAGGTAGCGTCATTAGCTTGGTAACCCATCCAGAAGACCTCAAAAAACTTAAAAAATTCGCTAAAGTATCAGAACTGGTTCTTAAAAACCAAGAACTCCACGAAAAATAAGCCATTACAAAAGCACTTCAGTTTACTCTGAAGTGCTTTTAACATATACAGATTAGGCTTTTTTACCAAAGTCCTCAATCATTTGTTCCATTTCCTCACGACTTGGAGTTGTCAACATATAAAGGAAGTCACCTTGCAACTCTGCAAAGGCTGCAGGCATGATTTTCTTAACTTTAAGTTGTTCACGATACTTATCAAAAAGTTCTTCTTCTGAGTAAGCATAGTGTGAGCTTGCACGACGTGAAGTTGCTAAACAGTAAAGTGGCTCAAACTGAGAAGCTGGGAATGGTTCTCCAGCAACGATATCCGCATAGCCCTTGTACAAATCGAAAGAATGAGCATAGTTATAGACGTCGATTGTGAAGCCACCTGCTGGACGGTTGTTATATTCAATAGCAATATAATCGTCACCATCACGGAAGAACTCAATATGGAAGAAACGTTCCTTCATACCAAATTCTTTGACAATTGCCTCACCATACTTACGTAACTTAGGATCCATATCCTTAAGAACGTAGTAAGAATTGTCCATCTTGTAAATCATCAAGTCAAGTGGAGTGTGAGCATAATCGAAAGTTGTTGAGAAGACAATATTACCATCATGATCAATCAAACCATCGAAAGTACAGATTTCACTTGAAGTTACAAATTTTTCAAAGAAATAAACTGTTTCATGGTCCCACTCAGCCTTGAAATGATTGATATCATCTTCTGTTTCAAGTTTGAAGGTTGCAGCTGCACCAACCCCATTATCTGGCTTAGCAATCATTGGAAGACCAATTTCTTTCACAGCTTTATCCACATCTTCGTCAGTTTTAATAACAGCACCAGGCACAACTGGAACACCAGCTTTTTGGAAGAGTTTCTTCATTTCAGACTTGAATTTAGTTTTCTTAAGGTCTTCTGGCTTAGCACCAAAAACATTGAACTGTTCACGAAGTGCTGCATCCAATTCCAACCAGTATTCATTATGAGATTCGATACGGTCGATTGGACCATGTTTGTAGAAAAGAAAGGCTACGGCACGCTTAACTTCATCCAAGTTTTCCAAATTGTCTACACGGAAGTACTCAGTCAATGCATCTTTCAAAGGTTGATCCAATTGCTCATAAGGCTCTTGACCAATACCAAGAACTGTGATTCCCTTATTTGCAAGTTCAACTGTAAACTGTTGGAAGTTTTGTGGATAGTATGGTGAAATAACAAGATAATTCATTAGTGATTCCTCTTTTATAGTTATTTAGATAGGATAGACAAAGAAATTATAGGTTCATATTGTCAAGGAAATAAGGCATTTGTTTACGCCACCATTCCCAATCGTGAGCGACATCATGGCCCCACTCAGAGAACCAAGCTGGAATGTTCTTTTGTTCAAAGGCTTCCTTGAGTTTATAGTAAGATGGAAGACCATCTTGTTCCCAAGCACCAAGACCTGTACATACGATGATCTCAGCTTGACGGTAGCGGTCGATAAACCAACCATCATTTTGGTTCCAGATATAATCTGATGGGGAATTTTGGTAAATAGCTTCATCCCCTCCAAACTCACCCACAAAGAAACGAGCATCATAGACACCACTAAGGGCTACTACTTTATTGAAAACATCAGGGTGTTGCAAGAAGAAATTAAGCGCATGGTAAGCACCCATTGAACATCCTGTTGTCATCATTGGATCAAACCAACCAGTTTTGTGTTTGATAAACGGAATAGCTTCTTCAATAACATAACGTTCATAGGCACGATGCATTTCAGCACGATCGTGTGGATTTTTCCAATCACAAAGCCAGCTTTCACTGTCCACACTTGATAGCGTAAAGAATTGTACGCGTCCTTCTTCGATAAAACGTGCACAAGCATCAATCATACCAAAGTCATAGTATTCGTTATGGCTACCACCTGATGACGCAAAAACCACAACAGGGATACCAGCGTGCCCATAACGGTTAACATACATTTCACGATTAAGTTGACCACTCCAGTGGCTAAGATGTTCGATATTCATATTTATATTCCTTTTCCTAAATTAAAATAATTTTCGTTAATATAGACTAGTCCCACTTTTCAGCGAAAAAGCGAAGACAGTCTGGTAAATTCTCGGCCCAAGCTTCTTCATTGTGTTCAGCACCAGATTGAATGTGAATCTTGATATTTTCCAAATCAACCCCACGAGCGATCAAATCATGGTAATAGCTCAATGAAGAGTCAATATAAGCCTGCTTAATGTTACCAGCCATCAAGGTCTTGTCAGTATCATCAGCTTCCTCAGTCCCTACATAAATGTAGACACGTTGATCTGCATCGAGCTTTTGACGCGACATGTAACGATCAAAGGCATCTTGATGCAACCAGTTAGCTGAAGAAAATACCCCAAGACAACCAATCTGCTCCTTATAATCAAGCCCCATAAACTGAGTGATATTACCACCAAGAGATGAACCAATCATAGCTGTATGCTGACGATCTGAGAAGGTACGGTACTCCTTGTCAATAAAGGGTTTAACCACATCCATGACAAACTCCGCATACTCTACTCCCTTGCCTCCGAACTGAACACCAGGGATATTAGATTCTTGGTACTTCCACGCAGAATACTCATTCATACGGCCAGGGCCATCATTATCGATGGCTACAACAATCATGCGCGAAATATCAGGATTACGCTTGATTGTTGGGATAATCTTCCAAGAATATCCAGAAAATGACTCCTTACTATAAAGAACATTCTGACCATCATGGAAATACACGACAGGGTAAGAACGATCTGTATCCGTTTCATAGTTCTTAGGTAGAAGAACACGCACACGACGAAGTTTACCAGTGTATGGCACCTCTAATTCATGGGTCTTCATAACCAAGTAAAAATAAGATTTATTCATTGTCAGAAAACTCTCTATATTCGAAATTTAGTTCTATTATACCATATTTTAAAAGAAAAAGAGCCCCAATAATGGGGACTCTTTACACTTTTTTAATGATTGAATAGCTAAACTCTTAGTAGTTTGCAATATCAAATACTGTTGATTTCACACGAGTCATAGCTTCGATAGAGTATTTCACACCTTGAGTTCCGGCACCAGATCCTTTAATACCAAGGAATGGGAAGTTATCTGTACCACGTTGTGTTTTGTTGTTGATGTGAACTGTACCAACTTCAAGTTGTTCAGCAATTGCAAACGCACGTGGGTAGTCTTGAGTGAAGACTGCACCTTGAAGACCAAATTCAGATTCGTTAGAAATCTTGATTGCTTCTTCAACTGAAGATACACGGATGAATGGCAATACTGGACCAAATGGTTCTTCCCAAGCAAGACGCATGTCAGTTGTCACATGGTCAAAAACAGCTGGGTAGATAAGGTTGCCTTCACGTTTCAATTCAGTTTTAGCAGTAGCACCTTGTTCAACGGCATCATCAATCAAACCTTGAACGAAGTCAGCTGCTTTTGTATCGATAAGTGGTGTAACGCTTGCGCTTTCTTCAGGCATACCAACAGTGATATTACCTACCAAAGCAGTTACTTTTTCTACCAATTCATCTGCAACGCTATCCATTACAAGGACACGTTTGATAGCTGTACAACGTTGACCTGAATAGTCAAAGGCACCAGCAACAATGTTTTTAGCAGTCAAGTCAAGGTCAGCATCTTCAAGAACGATAGCGGCATCTTTACCACCAAGTTCAAGCATGATTGGACGCATAGCTGCCAAACGACCGATGTTTTCACCAACTGGTGTTGAACCTGTAAAGTTGATGAAATCAACTGCTTTGTGCTCAACAATGTAGTCACCGATAACAGAACCACGACCTGTGATAGAGTTCAAGACACCTGCAGGGATACCAGCTTCAACAAATGCTTCAACCAAAAGAAGACCTGAGATAGAACCTTGTGTTGGTGGTTTGAAGGCAACAACGTCACCAGCAATCAAGGCAGGAGCAATTTTAGAACCAGCCAAGTTTACTGGATAGTTAAATGGTGAAATAGCAAGGACAAGACCTACTGGTTCGCGACGAACAACAGCAATTTTTTTCTTGCTACCAGCGTCAAAGGCACCACCTTCAAGTACTTCACCTTCCAAACGCAAACCTTCTTCAGCTGCATAGTGGATGATTTCAGCAGTACGAACAACTTCACCGATTGCAGATTTCAAACCTTTAGAGATTTCTTTAGAAAGAACTTGACCGATTTTTTCTGCATCACGTTCCAAGATATCTGCTGCTTTATGAAGGTAAGCTGCACGTTCAGCATATGAAAGCGCACGCCATGCTGGGAGTGCTGCTTTAGCTGCTGCGTAGACTTCGTCTACTTCAGCTTGGCTCATCGCTGGAACTGATCCAAGTTCCTCACCGTTTGCAGGTGCGTAAATAGTAATTTCGTTTTCAGATGTTTTCCACTCACCATTGACATAGTTTTTGTATTGTTTAGCCAAGATAGTAACTCCTTTTATCTATTATAAGACCTATTTTATCATTTTTTTAGAAATATTCCAAGATTTAAACGAGAATTATTCAGAAAATTTTGACAAAAAATAGTTAAAATTGTTAACCTAGGTTAGCCGTATTCTACTCCTAACTAAAGAATGAGTCAATTATTTTGTCTCCGTTTAGATATAAAAAAAGTGAAAGCCTAAGCCTCCACTTTTTATGATTAGTCTACGTTAACGTATTCTTTTGAAAGTTCAAGAACTTCTTCCATTGTTGCACATTCAGTAAGAGCACGGTTAGCGTATTCTTCCATTTTAGCTGTGTCAAGTTTCTTCATCAAGCTACGTGTACGAAGAACAGATGTCGCTGACATTGAGAACTCATCCAATCCCATTCCAACAAGAAGTGGAACAGCAGTTTGGTCACCAGCCATTTCACCACACATACCAGCCCATTTACCTTCAGCGTGAGCCGCTTTGATAACATTGTTAATCAAACGAAGGATTGATGGGTTATATGGTTGGTAAAGGTATGAAACTTGTTCGTTCATACGGTCAGCAGCCATTGTGTATTGTATAAGGTCATTTGTGCCAATTGAGAAGAAATCAACTTCCTTAGCAAATTGGTCAGCAAGCATAGCTGCAGCTGGGATTTCAATCATGATACCTACTTCGATATCGTCTGCAACGGCAACACCTTCAGCAACCAATTTAGCTTTTTCTTCTTCAAGAATACCTTTAGCAGTACGGAACTCAGTCAACAAAGCAACCATTGGGAACATGATACGCAATTTACCGTGAACAGATGCACGAAGCAAAGCACGCAATTGTGTACGGAACATTTGATTACCAGTTTCAGAGATAGAAATACGCAAAGCACGGTAACCCAAGAATGGGTTCATTTCTTTAGGAAGGTCGAAGTAAGGGAGTTCTTTATCCCCACCGATATCCATTGTACGAACGACAACAGGTTTACCGTTCATACCTTCAAGAACTGCTTTGTAAGCTTCATATTGGTCATCTTCAGTTGGGAAGTCTTGAGAATCCATATACAAGAATTCTGTACGATAGAGACCAACAGCTTCAGCACCGTTATCATTTACACCTTCAACGTCTTTAGGTGTACCGATGTTGGCAGCCAATTCGAAATGTTTTCCATCAGCAGTAACTGTTTGAGCATCTTTAAGGAGAGCCCATTCAGCTTTTTGTTTAGCGTAAGCTTCACCAGCTGCTTTGAACTCAGCAATTTGCTCTTCAGTTGGGTTGATAACAACTTCACCAGTAATACCTGAAACAGCCAAAACATCACCATCTTTGACAAGTTCTGTGATGTTATTTGTTCCAAGAACGGCTGCGATTTCAAGTGTACGCGCCATGATAGCTGAGTGACTTGTACGTCCACCGATGTTAGTAACAAAGGCTTTTACGTACTTTTTGTTCAACTGAGCTGTATCAGATGGTGTCAAGTCATGAGCAACAACGATTGATTCTTCGTTGATTGTTGCCGGGTTAGGCAATTTCTTACCAAGCAAGTTAGCAAGCACACGTTTTGTAACGTCACGAATATCCGCTGCACGTTCTTGCATGTATGGGTTATCTTCCATACCTTCAAAAATAGCGATAAACATGTCTGTTACTTCTGTCAAAGCAGCTTCAGCATTAACTTGTTTAGCACGGATAGTTTCTTTAATTTGACCAGTCATTTCTGGGTCAGCAAGAACCATCAAGTGAGCATCAAAAACGGCTGCCGCTTCTTCACCAAGGCTTTCAACTGCTTTTTCACGGATAACAGAAAGCTCGTCTTGTGACGCCGCTAGAGCAGCATCTAGACGAGCCTCTTCTGCACTTGTATCTTCAACTGTTACAGTTTCAAATGACAAGTCCGGTTGAACAAGCAGATATGCCTTAGCAACTGCAACACCATCAGATGCTGCGATTCCTTTAAGCATTTCTGTCATATTCTTATGCCAATCCTTCTTTTGTCATTGTTTCTGCGATTGCTACGATTGCATCATCAGCATCAGCACCTTCTGCAGAGATAGTTACGTCAGCACCTTGACCAACACCAAGGCTCATAACACCCATGATTGATTTAAGGTTAACTGCTTTACCTTTGTAGTCAAGAGTGATATCTGAAGCAAATTTGCTAGCTGTTTGAACAAGCAAAGTAGCTGGACGTGCGTGGATACCTGTTTCTGCAACAATGTGGAAATCTTTAGAAGCCATAATGGATTCTCCTTCTTAGTTTGGAATATTTGAGTTATCAATGATAACCCTTACAATTTAGAATTATAACATAGCTAATTGAGATTATCAAGGTTAAAACGTACTTTCTACAAGTTTTTCAAAAGCCTGTCTCTCATTTTACTGCTCATTTTCAATTTTTTAAACATAAGCAAATACTAGTCTCTAGTTATTTACAACATTTTCAGAAAATTTCTTTCATGGTGTTTTCAATCGTTAATTTTCATTTTCGAGCAAAAACAATCACATAATTGAAAGAATTTGATTGCTAAAGGCACTCGTTGAATAAGCTTGTTTCCCAAATGCCAAGTCAGCTGTAAAGATATCAGCTTTAAATGTCTTTTCAATAGCACTTGTAATCAGTTGAGCTGCCTCAGTCCAACCAATATAATCTAGAAGCATGCAGCCAGATAATAGAACTGAGCAAGGATTAGCCTTATCTTGATCCGCGATATCCGGAGCTGTTCCATGTGTTGCTTCAAAAATAGCATGGCCTGTTTGATAGTTAATATTGGCTCCAGGGGAGATGCCGATACCACCAACTTGTGCAGCTAAGGCGTCACTGGCATAATCACCATTCAAGTTGGTTAAGGCAACAACATCAAATTTTTCTGGATTTAAAAGAATCTGTTGTAGAAAGTTATCCGCGATTATATCATTAATCTCTAAACGACCAGCCAGCAATTCTTCTTTATATTCTTCCTGAGCCAATTCATAACCCCATTTACGGAAGCCACCTTCTGTAAATTTTTGAATATTCCCCTTATGAACTAAGGTCACTTTTTTTAGATTGTTCTTGAGAGCATAGTCGATAGCCGAGCGAATGAGGCGTTTACTTCCTTCTATTGAAATTGGCTTGATTCCGATACTACTTGATTCTGGGAAGCGAATTTTACTAACATTCATTTCTGTCTGGAGAAACTCAATCACGCGCTTAACATCTGTTGTTCCCGCTTCCCATTCAATTCCCGCATAAATATCTTCAGTATTTTCACGAAAAATAGTAATATTCGTTTTTTCTGGTTCCTTAAGCGGACTTGCTACTCCTTCAAAGTAACGAACCGGTCTAACACAAGCGTAGAGATCAAGTTCTTGACGTAAAGCTACATTTAAAGAACGAATCCCTCCACCTACTGGCGTCTCAAGCGGACCCTTAATAGCAACTAAACTTTCTCGAATAGTCTCCAATGTTTTTTTCGGCAACCATTCTCCTGTTTTATCATAAGCCTTCTTACCAGCTAGGAGCTCTTGCCACTCAATATGACGCGTTCCTTCATAGGCTACTTCTACTGCTTTATCAAAGATTGCTTGGGCATTCTTCCAGATATCATGTCCAACACCATCCCCTTCAATAAAAGGGATAATTGGACTATCAGAAACTTGAAGCTGTCCATTTGTCATTACGATTTTTTCTGCCATATAGCTTTCCTCCCTAGCGTTTTTCTAAAGGAATATAGGTCATATTTTCTTGTCCAATATACTGTGAGCGAGGACGAATCAATTTGTTATTTTTTTGCTGCTCTTGAATATGAGCAATCCAGCCGGCAACACGACTCATTGCAAAGATAAGTGTGAAGATATCGCTGTCAATTCCTAGAGTATGGTATACGGTGGCTGAATAGAAGTCTACATTGGGAATTAATCCCTTCTTATCTTTCATGAACTCTTCAATTTCTTGAGACATATTAAAGAATTCTTCATTCTCGGTACCCTCTGTCAACTTTTTAGCCATATCTCTTAAGAAAATTTCACGAGGATCCTGTTTCTTGTATACACGGTGCCCAAATCCCATGATTTTCTCTTTAGAGTCAAGTTTTTCCTGTAAGTAAGCATAAACATCACCTGATTCGCGGATTTCTTTAAGCATATCAAAGACGCGTTCATTAGCCCCACCATGCAGGGGACCTTTTAGAGCACCAATAGCTGTTGTAACACACGAATAAATATCTGTCAGAGTCGAAGCACAAACACGCGCTGCAAAAGTTGAAGCATTCAACTCATGATCAGCATGTAGAATTAAGGCCTTATTCATAGCCTCAACTTCAATTTCAGAAGGTTCAACACCATTCAGCATGTAAAGAAAATTAGCAGCAAAACCTAAATCTTCTCTTGGTTTGAGGGGCATTTTACCAGTGCGTAAGCGTGCAAAAGTCGTAATAATTGTTGGCAATTTAGCCATCAATTCAATACTTTGCTGATAAACGGCTTCCATGGACTTCTCCTCAGCATCCACATTGTATACCCCAAGAAGTGAAACTGTTGAACGTAAAACACTCATTGGGTGCAAATGTGGACGAGATTGGATAAGAATGCATTGTTCTACAGCATCTGAAATGTCATAGTTCTTACGCAACTCTGCTTCAAAATACTTGAGTTCCATTTGCGTAGGAAGATGACCATTCCATAAGAGATAAATCACTTCCTCAAAAGACGCTTTATTTTCCATAAACTCGGAAATATCATATCCTGCATAGGATAAATGGTCATCAATAATAGATGAAATCCTAGTATTACAGGCAATCATATCCTTAAGTCCATTAATTTCAACTGTTGTCATATTAGGCTCCCTTCAATTTTTTTCTTACAACCATTGGTAAGATACCACCATTTTTATAGTAGCGAATATCAGCATCTGCATCGAAGCGTACCAAGGCTTTAAAGGTTTTGGTTTGTTCAGGTGTTGAAGCTGTAACAGTGATAACATCATGGACACCTGGATTTTCTGAAAGATCGAAGCTAAAGGTCTCATGCCCTGTCAATCCAAGACTTTCAGCATTTTCCCCTTCCATAAATTGTACTGGTAAAATCCCCATCATAACTAGATTTGAACGGTGAATACGCTCAAAACTCTCAGCAAGCACTACTTTTACACCAAGGAGATTTGCACCTTTAGCAGCCCAGTCACGACTAGAGCCCATACCATAATCCTTACCAGCAATTACAAGCGTATCTTGATTAGCTTCTTTATATTTCATAGCAGCATCATATATAGGTAGAATATCACCATCATATTTAGTATATCCACCAATTTTTCCATCTGCTAGCTCATTCTTTATACGAATATTAGCAAAAGTTCCTCGCATCATGACTTCGTGATTTCCACGACGGCTACCATAAGAATTAAATTCTTGATAATCAACACCATTCTCAGTCAAATAACGAGCTGCTGGGCTATTTCTGGCAATATTACCCGCTGGAGAAATATGGTCTGTTGTAACCGTATCTCCAAATTTAGCCAAAACCTTCAAATCATCCAATGGTTTAATACTCAAATCATCTCCTAAAGCATCAAAGTAAGGTGGGTTTTGAATATAGGTAGAGTTTTGATTCCATTTATAATTTTGACTTTGTTCAGTAGGAATGGCATTCCACTTCTCGCTATCAGAAAAGACACTGGCATATTCATCTTGGAAGAGTTGACGGGTGACGTATTTATCAACATAAGTCTCAATGTCATCACGAGATGGCATAATCTCCTCTAAATAAACAGCTTGACCATTGTCGTCAAAGCCTAGAGGCTCAGTTGTCAAATCAATATTCGTGTTACCAGCCAAGGCATAAGCAACAACTAATGGTGGACTAGCTAAGAAATTCGCTTTAACAAGTGGATTAATACGCCCTTCAAAATTACGATTTCCTGACAACACAGCACTCGCTAAGAGATCATTGTCTACAATAGCCTTAGCCACTTCAGGACGTAAATCTCCTGAGTTACCAATACAAGTTGTGCAACCATAACCTACCAAGTTAAAGCCAAGCTTATCTAGATAGGTTTGCAAGCCTGAAGCTTTGAGATAACCAGTAACAACCTTAGAACCTGGTGCTAAAGATGTCTTCACTGTTGGAGATACTTTTAATCCTTTCTCAACAGCTTTTTTGGCTAAAAGACCGGCTGCCATAAGAACGTAAGGATTAGAGGTATTGGTACATGATGTGATTGCTGCAATGGCAACATGACCCGTTTGAATTATTTCTGAATGATCCTCAAAATCAACTTTTGCAGTTTTTGCTAACTCTTCATTATCCAAACCGAAACCACGGACACCTGCTTCACGTACCACTGCATCTTGAAATTCTTGCTTAGCATCAGATAAAAGAATCAAATCTTGTGGACGTTTAGGACCTGAGATAGAAGGTTTAATAGATGACAAATCGACTTCAACAATCTTAGTATACTTGGCTTCTTTACTTGGATCATAGAAAAGATGATTGGCTTTTGTATAGGCTTCAGTGACTTGGATATGTTCCTCATCACGATTAGTTAAACGCATGTAGTTAAGAGTCTCGTCATCAATAGGAAAATAACCACAAGTCGCACCATATTCCGGTGCCATATTAGCGACAGTAGCACGGTCAGCTAGAGATAAACTCTTCAAGCCAGGTCCAAAGTACTCAACAAATTTACCAACCACATTTTCAGAACGAAGCACCTGAGTAATCTTGAGAGCCAAATCTGTTGCTGTGGCAATTTTAGGCAGCTCACCTGTCAGATGTACACCAATAACCTCTGGAATTGGGAAATAAGACGCTTCACCTAGCATAGCTGCTTCAGCTTCAATTCCACCAACACCCCAACCAAGAACGCCAATACCATTAATCATAGTCGTGTGACTATCTGTACCAAACATAGAGTCAGGATATAGGAGCCCATCATTTTCAATAATGACATCACTCAAAAATTCAATATTAACCTGATGAATAATCCCTGTTGCTGGTGGAACAGCACGGTAATTTTCAAAAGACTGTTCGGCCCACTTAAGAAACTCATAGCGCTCGTTATTACGTTTAAACTCTAGATTGATATTATCTTCAAGAGCAGTATCACATCCATATGAATCAACTTGGACAGAGTGGTCGATGACCAAATCTACTGGAATCTCGGGATTAATAAATTCGGCTTTACCTCCATTAGCCACTATAGCATCACGCATGGAAGCTAAATCAACAACAACAGGAACCCCTGTAAAATCCTGTAAGATAACACGACTTGGTTTAAAAGGTACTTCAGAAATTGTTGGAAAATTCGGAAATTTTATTAGATCAGAAATGTGAGATTCCTTAACATCGACACCATCTTTTTTTCTGAGGAGACTTTCAAGTAGTATTCGAATGGTATAAGGTAGTTCTCCGACCTTAACATCATGAGATTTTGCTGCTTTTTCGAGATCATAGAAAGAGAATGTCTTACCATTTACAGTTAGATTTGAACAGTATTCTTGCATACTTGAACCTCCATTAGTTAAAAATTTTCTTTATTCTACACTGTTATTTTTGAAAAAACAAATAGAATCGGCATTTTGATGTTATATTACATAACATATATGGTGAGATATTTCTTTTTTAGCCATTTTCATAAACAAATTCTATTTAATTTAGAGAACTTAAAAAAGCCTTTGAAACACAAGATATAGGGTTGTGTTTCAATACTAAACACAAAATATTGTATTTCCTTAAGATATTTAGCTTGATTTTTCCCAATATTTTGGGTATTCTATTAGAGTTAAAAAAGTGGCTCTCTTGGCCACTTAAAATCTTTTTACAAAGGAGTATTTGCAATGGCAAAGATTACATTGTTTTCTAAAAACAACTGCATGCAGTGTAAAATGACTAAAAAATTCTTGGAAAAGGAAGGTGCTGATTTCGAAGAAATCAACATTGATGAACAACCAGAAAAAATCGATTACGTAAAAAGTCTTGGTTTCACTGCTGCTCCAGTTATTGAAGCAGGCGATATCGTCTTTTCAGGTTTTCAACCGACTAAACTTAAAGAAATCCTTTAATTATCAAGTTTTTAAATAGAAAGGAACTTGTCTGCTTAGTATAATGTTTTAACCTTAATATACTATTAAACTAAGTAAGCCTGGTATCTGTATTATGTCTTTAAAAAATCTTGGCGATGTCTCATACTTCCGCCTCAACAACGAAATTAACCGTCCTGTTAACGGTCAAATTCCTTTGCATAAGGACAAAGAAGCACTTCGTGCCTTCTTCCTTGAAAACGTTAAGCCAAATTCAATGGCATTCAACAGCATCACAGATAAAATTAATTATTTGATTGAGAACGATTATATCGAGTCTGAATTCATCGGTAAATACGAACCTGCTTTCATCGAAAAGTTGTCTGCAGAAATTCATTCTCAAAAATTCCGCTTCCAATCTTTCATGGCAGCCTACAAGTTCTACCAACAATATGCCCTCAAAACAAACGATGGCGAGTCTTACCTCGAAAGTATTGAAGATCGCGTTCTTTTCAACGCCCTTTACTTTGCTGATGGTGATGAAAACCTTGCTAGTGACCTTGCTAACGAAATGATTCACCAACGTTACCAACCTGCTACTCCTTCATTTCTAAATGCTGGACGTAGCCGTCGTGGTGAACTCGTGTCATGTTTCCTTATTCAAGTAACGGATGACATGAATTCAATCGGACGTTCTATCAACTCGGCCCTCCAGTTATCACGTATTGGTGGTGGGGTAGGTATTAGCCTATCCAATCTACGTGAAGCTGGTGCTCCTATCAAAGGATACGCTGGGGCAGCCTCTGGTGTCGTACCTGTTATGAAGCTTTTTGAAGATAGCTTCTCTTACTCAAACCAACTTGGCCAACGCCAGGGGGCCGGTGTTGTTTACCTGGATGTTTTCCACCCAGATATCCTTGCCTTCCTTTCTACTAAGAAAGAGAATGCCGATGAGAAGGTGCGTGTTAAGACACTATCACTTGGTGTTACAGTTCCAGATAAATTCTACGAGTTGGCACGTAATAATGAAGATATGTACCTCTTCAGCCCTTACTCAGTCGAAAAAGAGTATGGTAAACCATATAACTACATTGATATTACAGCTATGTATGATGAGTTGGTGGCCAATCCCAATATTACAAAAACCAAGATTAATGCACGTGAGCTAGAAACTGAAATTTCTAAACTCCAACAAGAATCAGGTTATCCATATATTGTCAATGTTGATACAGCCAATCGACACAACCCAATTGATGGTAAGATCGTCATGTCCAACCTCTGTTCTGAAATTCTCCAAGTTCAAACACCAAGTGAACTTAACGATGCACAAGAGTTTGTCAAACTCGGTACAGATATTTCATGTAACCTTGGATCAACTAATATCCTTAACATGATGACATCTCCTGACTTCGGACGTTCGATTAAGGCTATGACACGTGCACTTACCTTTGTTACAGATAGTTCAAGTATTGATGCTGTACCATCCATCAAAAATGGTAACCAACAAGCTCATACCTTTGGTTTAGGAGCTATGGGGCTTCACTCTTACCTTGCTAAACACCATATCGAGTATGGTAGCCCCGAATCTGTTGAATTCACTAATATCTACTTCATGCTTATGAACTACTGGACTTTGGTTGAATCTAACAATATTGCCCGCGAACGTCAAGAAACCTTTGTCGGTTTTGAAAAATCAAAATATGCTGATGGTTCTTACTTTGATAAATACGTTACAGGCCAATACGTTCCTAAATCTGACCGTATCAAAGAACTTTTCGATGGTCACTTCATTCCACAAGCCAAAGATTGGGAAGAACTACGTGAACTCGTTAAGAAAGATGGACTCTACCATCAAAACCGTTTGGCTGTTGCACCAAATGGCTCAATCTCTTATATTAATGACTGTTCTGCTTCTATCCATCCAATCACACAACGTATTGAAGAACGTCAAGAAAAGAAAATCGGAAAAATTTACTATCCGGCCAACGGTCTTTCAACAGACACAATTCCTTTCTACACTTCAGCCTACGACATGGACATGCGTAAAGTTATCGACGTCTATGCCGCTGCGACTGAACACGTTGATCAAGGTTTGTCATTAACCCTATTCTTGCGTAGTGAGTTACCAAAAGAAATTTACGAATGGAAAACAGAAAATAAACAAACAACTCGTGACCTTTCTATCCTTCGTAACTACGCCTTTAACAAAGGAATTAAATCAATCTACTACATCCGTACTTATACAGATGATGGGGAAGAGGTTGGTTCTAACCAATGTGAAAGCTGTGTCATTTAAGATAGTGATTTAACGATAGCAACTTCACTACTCTTATTTACAAAATGCATTAAAAGGTCGGTTCGCCGACTTTTTTAATAGATCAACTCAAAAAACTATATCATGATTTTGAATTATGATAAAATAGTAACGATATCAATAAAGAAAGAGGTTTCTAATGGAAACTTACTACAAAGCCATTAACTGGAATGAAATCGAAGATGCGATTGATAAATCTACCTGGGAAAAATTGACCGAGCAATTTTGGCTAGATACACGTATCCCACTTTCAAATGACCTTGATGACTGGCGTAAACTTTCCGCTGAAGAAAAAGAGTTAGTTGGAAAAGTTTTCGGTGGTTTAACATTGCTAGATACCATGCAATCTCAAACGGGTGTTGAAGCCATTCGTGCAGACGTCCGTACACCTCATGAAGAAGCTGTATTGAACAACATTCAGTTCATGGAGTCTGTTCACGCCAAATCTTACTCTTCAATCTTCTCAACTTTGAATACTAAATCTGAAATTGAAGAAATTTTCGAGTGGACTAACAGTAACAAATACCTCCAAACCAAGGCGAAAATCATTAACGATATCTATGAAAATGGAACGCCTCTTCAGAAGAAGGTTGCTTCAACATATCTTGAAACATTCCTTTTCTATTCAGGGTTCTTTACTCCACTCTATTATCTTGGTAATAACAAGCTAGCTAACGTTGCTGAAATCATTAAACTTATTATCCGTGATGAATCTGTTCACGGAACCTATATTGGCTATAAATTCCAACTTGGATTCAACGAATTGCCTGAGGAAGAACAAGAAAGTTTCCGTGAATGGATGTATGATCTTCTCTACCAATTGTATGAAAATGAAGAGCTCTACACTAAATCTCTTTATGACGGTGTTGGATGGACTGAGGAAGTCATGACTTTCCTTCGTTACAACGCCAACAAAGCTCTTATGAACCTAGGACAAGATCCACTCTTCCCAGATAGTGCGAACGATGTTAACCCAATCGTTATGAATGGTATTTCTACAGGAACATCCAACCACGACTTCTTCTCTCAAGTTGGTAATGGTTACCTTCTAGGAACTGTCGAAGCCATGCAAGACGATGATTATAACTACGGACTATAATAAAAAACTAGCTCAGCTAGTTTTTTATTGTGTTCAATACTATATTCGAAAAACAAATAGAAAAAAGAGTTCACGGTGAACTCTTTTTATTTTATTTTGCTTTTACTTCAAAACCTTCTGCTACACCTTCAGCAAAGTTTTCTTCAACAATGCTAGCACAGTGATCACAGATAGTCGCATTGTAGCTACGTTCTTTGGTAGTTGGATCGATACGACGGCAACGATCACAGACATCACCTTCAGCACGTTCTACTGTGAATGCCACACCTTCAAAGCTTACAGCAGATTCAGGTGCTTCTCCTTCAGCAATAGTCAATGCTGAAACAATCAAAAGTTGAGCAAGGTTAGTGTTCAAACCTTCAATAAGTTCTTTGACTTCATCATCAGGATAGATAGTCAAATGAGCTTCAAGCGATTTACCAATAACTTTTTCATTACGAGCTTCTTCCAAAGCTTTTTGAGCTTGGCCACGGAAATCCATGAAGGCATTCCATCTTTCAAGAAGTGCATCTTGACCCACAAAATCTTCTGCTTCTGGTAACTCTGACAATTGAACATAGTCTTCTGTTTCAAATTCAAGATATGACCAAATTTCTTCTGCAGTGTGAGGAAGGATTGGTGTCAATAGTTTTGTAATCTTGACAAGAATATCGTAGAAGACTGTTTGCATTTGACGACGTTCAAGTGATTCCGCACTCTCAATATAAACCACATCTTTGGCAAAATCAAGATAGAATGCAGATAACTCAACGTTAATAAAGTTAACCAAGGCTTTGTAGATAGTCAAGAACTCAAAGTTTGCATAGGCATCACGAATAGTCTTAACCAATTGGTTAAATCGAATAGTCATGTACTGATCTACAGAACGAAAGTCTTCAAAGGCTACAGCATCAGTTGTTGGATTGAAGTCAGAGGTATTGGCAATCAAGAAACGAAGTGTGTTACGAATCTTACGATAAGATTCTGATACTTGGCTAAGGATATCCATTGAGATACGAACGTCATTAGTTGTATCAACACTTGTTACCCAAAGACGAAGAATTTCAGCACCAAATTGTTTCTCAACATCACTAGGAGCAATTGTGTTACCAAGCGATTTAGACATCTTCTCATCCTTACCATCAAGCGCAAAACCTTGAGACAAGAGTTGTTTATATGGTGCAACACCATTATTGGCAACAGATGTAATAAGAGATGAATTAAACCATCCACGGTATTGGTCTGAACCTTCGAGATAGAGGTCAGCTGGATAAGTTAACTCAGGACGGTTAACAACAACACCGTTCCATGATGAGCCTGAGTCAAACCATACGTCCATAATGTCAGTTTCTTTAGTAAACTCGCCGTTTGGTGAGCCAGGATGTGTAAAACCTTCTGGAAGAAGATCTTTGGCATCACGTTCCCACCAAATAACTGAACCGTGTTCTTCGAAAAGTTTAGCCACATGTTCGATAGTTTCTTCAGTCATGATTGGTGTTTTATCTTCAGCATAGAAGATTGGGAGTGGCACACCCCAAGCACGCTGACGAGAGATTACCCAGTCACCACGGTCACGAATCATGTTGTAGAGACGAACTTTACCCCACTCAGAATGGAATTTAACTTTTTCAATCTCATCCAGAATCTCTTGACGGAATTTAGAAACAGATGCAAACCATTGTGGTACTGCACGCCAGATAATTGGTTTCTTCGTACGCCAGTCGAATGGGTATGAGTGTGAGATTTCTTCTTTAGCAAGGAGTAAATCGCCGAGTTTTTCCATAACAATTGGAGCCACTTTATCGTAGAACTGACCTTCAAAATCAGGTCCAGCATTTTCCATCATGATACCACGCTCATTAACGGTTACGGCAACTTCAAGACCATTAGCAATACCTACGTTATAGTCATCCTCACCAAAACCAGGAGCCGTATGGACGATACCTGTACCTGAATCTGTAGTAACGTGGTCACCAAGAATAACAAGCTCATCAACTTCTGTATCCCATGGGTGCTCAGTCACAATTTTATTTAATTCTTCACCACGGTATGATTGAAGTACTTCCACATCTGTCCAACCGAATTTCTCAGAAAGACTATTAAGTAATTCAGAAGCAACAACAAATTTGCGGTCTTCTCCGGCAGGTTTTACGAGAACGTATTCGATATCAGCACCAACAGTCAAACCACGTGAAGCTGTTACTGTAAATGGTGTTGTTGTCCAAACTACGATATATGTATCTGTGTCTAGTACTCCTTTACCATCCTTAACCTTATTGGCATAGTAAAGTGAAGTTGAAACCAAATCATGATACTCAATTTCTGCTTCAGCAAGCGCTGATTCTGATGACCATGACCAATAAACTGGTTTTGCACCTTGATAGATGTAACCTTTTTTAGCCATCTCACCAAAGACACGAATCTGAGCTGCTTCATAATCTGGTGTCAAAGTAACATATGGGTTATCCCAATCAGCCGAAACACCAAGACGTTTGAAATCTTCACGTTGTTTGTCAACTTGTGAAAGTGCATAATCGCGACACATCTTAAGATATTCAGCACGATCAAGTTCTTTACGTTTCACACCTTGTTTTGCCAACACTTGTTCAATTGGAAGACCATGCGTATCCCAACCAGGAACGTAAGGAGCATAGAAACCAGACATTGATTTTGAACGCACAATGATATCCTTAGAAATTTTATTCATCGCATGTCCAACGTGAATATTACCATTGGCATAGGGAGGACCATCATGAAGAGTGAAGTGAGGTTTACCTTGGTTCAACTCTTGACGACGTTGATACATCTTAGCATCTTCCCACTCTTTTTGCCAGATTGGTTCTTTGTTAGGAAGTCCAGCTCGCATTGGAAAGGCTGTCTTACCTAGATTTAAGGTTTCTTTGAGTTTCATTATATCTCCTCTTTAATTTAATTTACTAAATAAAAAGAGCCTTCATCAAAAAGGACGAAAGCTCGTGGTACCACCTTAATTCAGAGCAAAAGAATTTGCTCCCTCATATGTCCGTAAGGAGGACCATCCTTCTAACTTACTTATTTCAGTTAGAATGCTTGAAAATGATAACTATCCAAATAGGGAATGTGGGACTCACACCATCTCCCACTCGCTGTTAATATACTTGGTAAGTTGTATTTTTCTTATTCGCTAATATTCAATTTAAACGTTTGTGTTTCGTTTAGATTAATTTCACCTGTTGTCTCAGGTTGCAAATCAAAATCTTCATCTACTGGTGCTGAAGTTGGGAAATCTGCCACTTCACTCTCGAAAGTGTCTGGAATACCAAACTCAACTGGAGTTGAAACAACTTCGTTTGTTTCATCAACTTCTGGACTAGAGAAATCTTCAACTTGCTTATTGCTTTCAGCAACGCGACGTTGAAGTTCAGCCATTTCATCAGGAGTGAATTGACGAGTTGCATCAAATGAAGCTGCATCATTTGAATCAGGCACATGCTCATCCAAAACTTTTTCAACAACTTCTTTAAAGGCAGCATCTGAATTTTGAAGATAAATAGCTGTTGGTTGCAACAATTCACCCCATTCTGGAGCACTTGCTAAGCTAAGCTGACCTTCAACTGCAGCCAATAGGCGTTGGTGGAAGACACGACTTTGACGTTTAAGTTCTTCTGTTTCGATGGCAACACGTTTGGCTTCATCTGTTGCATCACGAAGAATTTCAGATGCCTTAGATTTAGCTTCTTCAACCAAATGAGTAGCATTGAAGTTAGCCTTATTAATCAAGTTAGCTGATTCGTCAGCCGCTGAAGCTTTAACTTTTTCTGCTGTTTCTTGAGCCAAAATAACTGATTGACTCAATGATTCTTTCATTTCATCAAAATAAGCCAATTTTTCTTCAAGCTCTTTTACACGAGCAGCAAGTTCACGATTGTCACGAACTAAATCTTCATAATCGTCTACAATAATATCAAGAAATTCATCAACTTCTTGCTCATTATATCCACGAAATTTAGTTGTAAACTGTTTATCTTTAATATCAAGTGCTGTAATAGCCATTACAGGCCTCCTTTATTTTTCATTACCATATTTAATGGTTTAAATTAAATAACTACTTTTTTCTCCGTCTTAACAGACTTTCAATAACGATTTTAGCTTTCCCGGACTTTGAAAATCCGTCTTGTTGAGCTAGTCGAAATCGACCATAACCTCTAATCGAAATCATATCACCAATAATAACTGCCTGATCAGCCTTCTCAACTTGTCTATAATTTAATTTTACTTTTCCTGAAGCAATAAGTTTTAAGGCGTTAGAACGAGATAAGTTTAATACCGTCGACAACACATTATCAAGACGCATACTGGAAAGTAAGACAAAAGTTTTTGAGTACTTTTCTTGATTTGAAATCCAATCGTCTTTACTTACTTCTTTTAGAGTAACCGAAACATTACCAATCTTAGTAATAGTCATTATCGCATAACTTGCTAAATGAGAAGCAATGTAAAATTGAACGCGTCCTTCTTCATCAAGAATAATATCTCCAAATACTTGACGATCAAGACCAAGCTGATTAATCAGTGCTCCCAAAACTTTTGGGTGTGTCAATTTATTGAACTGTCTCGCATATGAGATTTCTAATCGTTTAATTTCAAAGTCATCTTCTTCAAGCTCGTAATAATCGGGAGCAAGTATCACTCTTCCATACTCTTCAGATTCAAGAGTTGAACTCACAAAAAATTTTAAATTGTAATAATGAGCCAACTCTTCAACAATCTGAATTTCACGAGGATTCAAGAAATCAGTTAAGTAAGGACTGTACCTCTCATCAACTAAATGACAAAATCCCCTAACCTTCTCTAGAAAAGGTCGTTCATCTAACGAGTAATGCTGTTCAATTTTTTTAATATCTGACATCAGAGTAGAATAAATCTAAGAATTCTAAGTGAAAAGTTTAGTAGAAGTACAATTACGATTATTGAAAAATCAATACCAGCAAAAGCTAAATTCAGGCGACGAAATGGTGCGAGAATCGGTTGAACAATTTGTCTAATGATTCTTCCAAGGCTAGTATCATAAGCTCCTGGAAACCAGGATAACAAAGCATAGACTACAAGAAGAATCTCTATCACGTTAACAACACGTGCCCAAATAACATAAAGTAATACAGACATCACTTAACGTCTCTTCATGTCGAAGTCGAAATTAGCTTCTTGGTTGCCGTGAGCCAAACCAATCTCTTCAATGTCAACTACGACATTAATTGGCGTAAGCAAATACATTGAAGAGCCAACTTTTTGCAAGTTGCCTGTAAGTACCTTGCTAGCACCATCAATAAAGTCAAGACAACGACGAGCTTGCGCTTCCAACATATATTGAAAATCGATTAAAACACATTCATTTTCAATCAATAGTTCTACAATTTCCTGAGCATCTTCATACTTTTTAGGATATTTAATTGCAATTGTTGTTTTAGTTGTATTCATTTGTTGTGGTCCCTGATTTGCTTGTGAACGACTCAGAGGTAAACTACGAAGGACTTGAGTTTCCTGTAAGTCTGAATTAACATGTTGGCGACGAGGAGGGACTGTTGCCTGAGAACGCTCAGGTTGACGTTGCTGACGAGGAGGTGGTGTCTGCACAGGTCTCTGTGCTTTTACTGGACGTGCTTTTACTGGACGTTCTTTAGCCTCTTCTTTAGCAGCATCTTCATAATCTGTTACTTCGTCGGTATCAAAATATGAAACAATTTTATCAATTGCGTCTTTTAATGCCATAAGGTTATTCTCCGTTCTCTTTAAAGAATGCACTGCCTATTCTGACAAAGGTTGATCCATTCTGAATAGCCATGTCATAGTCTCGACTCATCCCCATGCTTAACTGATCACAAGGAACATTCTTTAGTTTTTTCTCTTGAATTGATTGTCTAAGCTCATTTGTCTCAGAAAAAATCTTATCAAGTTCTTGAGCATCTGCATCAATTGGAGCCATAGTCATTAGTCCAACTATACAAATGTTATCAAGATTTTCAATTTGTTTTAGAACAGTATCAAGTTCTTCAGCTGAAAAACCATGTTTTGATTCCTCCCCTGAAACGTTAACTTGTAGGAAGCAATTAATAGTATGGTCGGCACGCTTTTGAATTTCCTCTGCTAATTTAACAGAATCCAAAGCATGAAAATAATCAACTAAATTAATAACATCCTTTACTTTACGACGTTGCAAGGTACCAATAAGGTGCCAAGTCAAATCATAATTTTTTAAAGCTTGATACTTATCTAAGAATTTATCAACGCGATTTTCAGCAATGTGCTTAATTCCCGTTTGAACCAATTCTTCAGCGACATCACTTGAAACATATTTGGTTACGGCAATTATATTGACTTCATCACTAGAGCGATTAGCCTTTTCACATGCTTTTTTTACCGCTTGATAAACATTATTTTTATTCTCTTCTATAGTCATTATTAACGATTTTTAAAGAATGGTGGTGTCTCCAATTCATCATCATCTTCAACATCACTTGAGAATGTAGACATAGTCAATTGACTATCTAGTTGACCAGTTTCAGGACGAGAAATATTATCACGTCTCAAATCCCAATTACCAAAAGCTGACTGCTCTTGTTGAGGAGCTGCCGCTGCAGGACGAACTCCTGGTTGTGGCATTGAAGGTGTTTCATTATAGTCAAAATTTGGTTGACGTTCAAATGAAGGTTGAGAAACTGGACGTTGCTCTTCTTGAACAACTTGTTGAGCAGGAGCTGATGGTTGTGAAGGAGCTGTAGTCACTTTACGTGGCTGAGCTTTCATACCAGATACTTTTTCAGCACGATCTTGACGAACTCCAGTTGCAACAACAGTTACACGGATTTCATCTTTCAATGTATCATCGATTGATGTACCAAGCCAAATGTTAACACCGCTACCAGCTGCTTGACCAACAATTTCAGATGCTTCTTCTGCTTCTGTAAGCGTCATATCAAGACCACCAGTTACGTTAACGATAACATCTTCTGCACCATCAATAGTAGTTTCAAGAAGTGGTGAATAGATTGCTTTGCGCGCAGCTTCAACAATACGTTCTTCACCTGAACCAATACCAATACCCATAAGTGCATTACCTTTATTTGCCATAACTGTTTTCACATCGGCAAAGTCGAGGTTGATCAAACCTGGGTTAGTGATAAGGTCCGTAATACCTTGGACCCCTTGACGAAGAACATTATCTGCTTCACTAAGAGCTTCAAGAAGTGGTGTTTTCTTATCAACGATTTCAAGAAGGTTATTGTTAGAGATAATAAGAAGGGTATCAACTTGCTCACGCAATTCTTGAATACCTTCGACAGCGAAGGCACCACGTTTGTTACCTTCAAATCCAAATGGACGTGTCACAACTGCAACTGTCAATGCACCCAAGCTTTTCGCAATACGTGCAATAACTGGTGCTGCCCCTGTACCAGAGCCACCACCCATACCAGCAGTGATAAAGACCATATCAGCTCCTGTAAGTGCTTCTGTAAGTGTTTCTTCACTTTCTTCAGCTGCCTTACGACCAACTTCAGGTTGACCTCCGGCACCAAGGCCACGAGTCAATTTAGGACCCAATTGGATAACTGTTTCTGCTTTAGAAGAGCTGAGTGCTTGAATATCAGTATTAGCTGCAATAAATTCAACACCAGCAAGACCTTCTTCAATCATTCGGTTGATGGCGTTTCCGCCACCTCCACCGACACCGATAACTTTAATTACCGCACCTTGAACTGATGCGCTATCAAATGAAAAACTCATTTTATTTCCTCGCTTTTACTAGATTCAATTAATCAAACATACTGCCGAAAATACCACGAACACGATCACCAAGTTTTTGTTTTTGTTCATGATTTTCTTCTTCAACTGGCAGAGGTACCTCAATGGTGTTCTCAACTGGAACAGGACTTGGCTGAGGAGCCACTCGAGGTGCTGGAGCAGGAGTTCTATCAAAACTCAAGGCAGGAGCCTCATTGTCGATTGGTTTACGACGAAGATACTCTTCACCAGACACAGCCTGTTGTGCAATGATATCAACTTCTGTAAGAAGACCAACATACTCAACAAGACTAATCACATTTGCAAACATTGGATTACGGATACCAACTTGATTTGGCACGTAAAGTTTAACATTTGTCTCAAAAATTTCTTGAGCAACTTCAACCACACCTGGCATGATAGCTGTTCCACCTACAAGGACAATGCCACCAGGCAAATCAAGTAGACGTCCTCGAGTCAAGTCTTGTTTAACTCTATCAAGGATATGCTTCACACGAGCTGAGATAATCTCAGCAAGGTATTTTTCTGTAATCTCAACTGGTGAATTCTCACCTACAACTTCTACTTGGACAGTTTCTGTTTCGCTTGCTTCTTCAATATCTGCATTACCAAAATTGAACTTAAGTGCTTCAGCAATCTGCATTGAAGTCTTCAAAACTTTTGAAATATCCTTAGTGATGTACTCGCCACCTTCAGAATAAATATTGGTAAATTGAAGTTCTTGAGCACGCATGCTTGCAACAGTTGTTTGACCGCCACCCATATCAATAACAGTAGCACCAAACTCACGTTCACCTTCATTTAGAACAGCACGTGTCATTGCAAGAGGAGAGATGATAATATTCTCTACTTGAATACCAGCACGTTCAACTGTCTTACGAAGGTTGTGAAGAATTGTTGTTGGACCTGTGTATATGAGACCTCTCATTTCAAGACGAATCCCCATCATTCCACGAGGATCACGAATTCCTTGGAAGCCATCAACAATAAACTCTTCAGGAACTAGTGAGATAACCTCACGCTCAGGTGTAATGCTCTTTGTCAAGGCTGAGCGAACAACACTTTCAACATCTTCATCTTTGATTTCTTTTGATTCACTTGTTACAGGAATCATACCTTGTGTAGGCTCAATTTGAAGAAGATTAGCTGGAAGCCCAACGTTCACTTGCTCAATAACAATCCCAGCTTTTTCTTCTGCTTGTTCAATAGCTGTTTTGATTGATTTCGCTGCAGCGTCAATGTCAACAATGATGCCATCTTTCACACCAGAACTCTTAACATTACTTACTCCGATGACATTCATTGATCCATCAATAAACTCAGCAACAAGAACCTTAATCGAGCTAGTTCCTATATCTAATCCTGTAAAAAAGCCATCTCTAGCCATTCACTCGACCTCTCAATCTTTCCATTCAATATCTTTGTAAACTGTATAAAAACAGAATTATTCGGATACTATTGTACCATAAAAAAACGTAAAATGTCAGCATTTTACGTTTTTTATTATTCAATATTAGCCTTGAGCAGGGGAAGTCCGATGAATTGTTTCCTGACCAACTGGTGGATTTTCTTCTGTTTGAATACCTGAATTTTCAGAATTAGTTTCTTCTTCAGAATGCTGTTCCGTTGATGTTGTAGTATCTTGACCTTCTTCAGAAGTTGCATTTTCTTCTTTTTTATCAGTCTTATCTTTATCTTTCTTTTTATCCCCATCAGTTTTTGATGATTCAACTTCAGGAGTCGTTGTATAAAGTCCAACTTCCATATCTACAATACTTCCATCTGAAAGTTGACTATTAATTTTCTCGTAGTAAGGAAGCTTAACTGTTAATTGAGAAAGTGGAACACGAATGGAATTGCCATCATACAGCTCAATCGTTAGTAAATCTGAAGTTGCTTTAGTAGGCGTAAGATTAATAATTTGAATATTATTCTTGATTTTTGTATCAAGTTTATTTAATTCTTTTACTAACTCTTCGATTTTCTTCTCGTCATCCATCTTTAAGGTGATGAATTTATCAGGTAGATTACTAGTTGAAACTGTTCCTCCTGTCTTACCACTTTGAAGAATAGAAACATAACCATTTGTAGTTTGACGATAAGCCACGATTGGGTATTCTTTTACTGCAATATTAAATTGATTTGGAAAACTATATGTAACTGTAGCCTTTTTAACCCAAACATTAGTTTTTTCAACAGTTGATGCAACCTTTCCTTGGTTGAAAAAGACATGAGTGATATAGTCTGTATCAAGAATACCACTTGCAACTTTCACATCTTCTGGTAAAGCATTTTTTGTTCCTGATACAGTGAGAACCTTTTGTTTTGACCAAGGTGAAATAAAGAAAAGTGAAAATACGATTAGGAGTGCAGCGATAAAAACAACTAGTCCTGCAAGATTTTGTTGTGCAATTGGAATATTACTAGTTGTATTACCTTTTTTTCGTTTCTTCCTTTTGGTCTTTTTTTTCTTTTTAACCTTCTTTTTCACTGGTGGCTGGCTCTCATTTGAAGTCGCTTCTTGTGAATGAACGACCTTTCCATTCGCAAATTCTTCAGAATCTTCGGTTTCTTTTTTTCTCAAAAATTCGAGATTTCTCTTCTGCCACTCTGTGAGAACTTGTTTTTCTTGTGATTCTTGATCCTTTTTTGCCATGAAATTCCTTTATTTTTTTGAAATACTAGTCACTAATAGGTTATAAAAATCATCAGGAGAAGTGATTTCCTCAGATTTAGCCATCGCTTCTTTGTAAGTCTCTGCATGTTCAACAAGTTGTTCAAGCTCATGATTTAAGGTTTCCCAACTTAATTCTGTTTCCTGTAATTGACGTGCGTAGCCTTTTCGTTCAAAATAGGCAGCATTTTCAAGTTGGTCTCCTCGGCTAGCTTCTTTCCCTAAAGGAATAATTAAATGAAGTTTTTTCATAGCCAACAATTCGAAAATCGTATTTGAGCCACCACGAGTTACAACTAAATCTGCCGTATCCATAAGAGGTTGGTACAAATCTGTCACATAATCAACTCTATAAAGATGACGTTCTAAGGTATTCAATGAAGAGTCCCCAGAAATATTAATGACATTATATTTTTCAGTCAGCTGTGGAGTATTACTAATAAAATCATTAAATACCTTTGCACCAGCTGAACCACCAATGAAAAGGACAGTTTTTAAGTTGTCATCAAACTGTTCTTTAATCTTATCAAGGGCACCAGACTGATTAGATGTCGCCATTCCTACCTTTGTAATAGCACCTACATGTTTTGTCTTTGCCAATCCTTTTGATTGTTCAAAAGTCGTAAACATAGTAGTCGCAAATTTATAGGCAATTTTATTGGCCAAGCCCATAGAAAGGTCAGACTCATGCACATATACAGGAACTCCTAATAATTTAGAAGCAATTACCGGTGGCACTGAGACAAATCCACCCTTTGAAAAGAGTGCTTGGGGGTGAATCTTGGCAACAATTGCAATAGACTGTAGAATCCCCCAACCAACTTTAAAGACATCCAACATATTTTGCCATGAAAAATAACGACGTAGTTTACCTGTAGCAATACTATGGAAAGTCACATCTAAGCCAGATTTATCAATCTGCTCATGTTCAATCCCGTGCTTATCACCGATATAGTGCACTTCCCATCCATCTTTGAGAAATTTTGGAATTAAGATAAGATTTAAAGTCACATGTCCAACGGTTCCACCACCGGTAAAAACAATCTTTTTCGCTTTTGCCATAGACTATCCCTTCAATTGCTCAACAGTTGTAATAAATTCGTCACCACGCACTTCGAAATTCTTGTACATATCCCAGCTTGCGTTTGCAGGACTCAACAAGACAACATCTCCTGCACTGGCTTGATCAAAGGCAATACGTGTCGCATCTGCCACATCTTTGGCATCAAGATAAGTCACGCCCGCTTTATCAGCAGCACGTTTGACACGAGGAGCTGATTCCCCTAAAATCACCATTTTCTTAAGACCAGTAATGTCAGGAATGAGTTCATCAAATTCATTACCACGGTCCAAACCACCGGCAATCAAAATGACTTTACTATTATCAAACCCAGAAAGTGCTTTTTGTGTCGCTAAAATGTTTGTTGACTTACTGTCATTGTAGAATCTTACTTCATTGATAGTGTCAACGAATTGGAGACGGTGCTTAACCCCACCAAAGCTTGCGAGGGTTTCCTTGATAGCTTGGTTTGAAATACCTGACAATTTTGCTACAGCTATAGTTGCCAAGGCATTTTCAACATTATGACTACCAGGAACGCCAATCTCATCAGCTTGCATCACCAATTCACCTTTGAAGTAGAGGCCACCATTTTCAAGATAGGCACCATCTACTTTTTCCACTGTTGAGAATGGTACTACTTGTGCTTTAGTTTGTGTAGCTAATTCCTTAGCCAAATCTTGATTGAAGTTCAAAACAACAAAATCATCCGCAGTCATCTGATTTTGAATATTCCATTTGGCAGCCACATATTCTTCAAAACTACCATGATAGTCAATATGTGTCGGCATCAAGTTAGTAATCACAGCAATATGTGGATGGAAGCTATCAATCCCCATCAATTGGAAAGAAGACAATTCCATAACTAAGATATCTTGAGCAGTAACTGACTGTGCAACTTCTGACGCAGGGAAACCGATATTTCCAGACAAGACACCCGATTTGCCACCATGGTTTAGGACATCAGCAATCATAGTTGTCGTTGTTGTCTTACCATTTGAGCCTGTAATACCGATAATAGGTGCTTCAGATACTAGGTAAGCCAATTCCACTTCAGTCCAAACAGGAATGCCTTTTTCAAGTGCACGAGCTACCATTGGATTGTCATAACGAATTCCAGGATTTTTCACCATTAATTCAAAATTTTCATCCAAAAGTTCAAGAGGATGTCCGCCACAGACAACCTTGATCCCTTCTTCAAGAAGCGCCTGTGCTGATGGATTTTCCTCAAATGGTTTCCCATCATTTACTGTGACAATAGCACCCAACTTAGCCAATAGGCGGGCAGCTGCTTCACCAGATTTAGCCAAACCAAGGACCAAAACTTTTTTATTTTCAAATTGTGTTACTGATTTCATAATTCGTCCATTCTCTCAAATTGTATCATAATCATTTTACCCTTTATCCCAAGCTATTTCAAGGAGTTACCTCTTCTTGGCAAAAGAAAAAGCCAATCTATCAGACTGACTTTTAATCTCATGCTACTTATTTATCTTCATGCTCAGCTTTTTCATGATTAAGCTCCGACATGGCGAAAAAATCTTTCAAGGTGAAATAGCTCAATACAAGCATTCCAACCGTAACAAAGAACTCACCAGGTAGGCTGAAGAATTTAATGATTGATAGCACTGCTAAAAGTAGGAGCAATGCTAAGGTAGCCATGACAAAGAGAAGATTCATGGTGTTTTTTACCGACTTTGGTGCAATAAAGAAATAGAATGATGCAATCAATACAGCAACAATCAGATAAAACATCTCTTCTCCTCTCTATATATTATTCAGCTTCTGCTGCTTTTTTCTTACGTTTATTGGCTTTATCACGCTCTGCTTTATTCAAAATTTGTTTACGCAAGCGGATAGATTCAGGCGTTACTTCCATGTATTCATCATCATCCAAGAATTCAAGTGATTCTTCAAGAGTCAAGATACGTGGAGTCTTGATAACTGCCGTTTGGTCCTTAGTTGCTGAACGCACGTTTGTCATTTGTTTTGCTGTAGTGATATTGACACCAAGGTCATTTTCACGAGCATTTTCACCAACAATCATACCTTCATAAACTTCAGTACCTGGGTTAACAAAGATTGTACCACGTTCTTCAATACGCATAATTGAGTAAGTTGTCGCTTTACCTGTATCGATAGAAACGAGGGCACCACGGTGACGTCCACCAATTTCACCAGCAACAACTGGCAAGTATTGGTCGAAGGTATGGTTCATGATACCGTAACCACGTGTCATAGACAAGAATTCAGTAGAGAATCCGATAAGTCCACGAGCTGGTACAAGGAAGATAAGGCGAGTTTGACCGTTACCAACCATTTGCATATCAAGCATATCACCTTTACGTTCTGAAAGGGCTTGGATGATAGAACCTTGGTACTCTTCTGGAGTATCAATTTGAACACGTTCAAATGGCTCACATTTCACGCCATCAATTTCTTTGATGATAACTTCTGGACGAGACACTTGAAGTTCGTATCCTTCACGACGCATTGTTTCAATAAGGATAGACAAGTGCAATTCACCACGACCTGATACAGTCCATTTATCTGGAGAATCAGTTGGATCAACACGAAGAGAAACGTCTGTTTGCAACTCTGCCAAAAGACGCTCTTCAACCTTACGTGATGTCACGTGTTTACCTTCACGACCGGCAAATGGTGAGTTATTCGCCAAGAAAGTCATTTGAAGTGTTGGTTCGTCAATACGAAGAACTGGCAATGGTTCAACAGCATCAGTTGGTGTAATTGTTTCACCAACGAAGATGTCTTCCATACCTGAGATGGCAATCAAATCACCAGCTTTTGCTTCTTCAATTTCACGACGTTCCAAACCAAAGAAACCGAAAAGTTTAGTAACACGGAAGTTCTTTGTTGTTCCGTCAAGTTTTGAAAGGGTAACTTGGTCACCAACTTTTACAGTTCCACGGAAGATACGTCCAATACCGATACGACCAACGAAATCATTGTAGTCAAGAAGCGACACTTGGAATTGAAGAGGCTCATCTGAGTTATCTACAGGAGCTGGGATGTGATCAATAATAGTGTCAAAGATTGGAGCCATAGTGTGCTCTTGATCTGCAGGGTTATCTGACAATGATGATGTACCGTTAATCGCTGACGCATACACAACTGGGAATTCCAACTGATCATCATCGGCACCAAGCTCGATGAAGAGTTCAAGAACTTCATCAACAACTTCTTCAGGACGTGCTGATGGTTTATCAATCTTGTTAACAACAACGATAGGTGTCAAGTTTTGCTCAAGCGCTTTTTTCAGCACAAAACGTGTTTGAGGCATTGTACCTTCGTAGGCATCGACAACAAGGACAACCCCATCAACCATTTTCATGATACGTTCAACTTCTCCACCGAAGTCCGCGTGACCTGGTGTATCCATGATGTTGATACGTGTACCGTTATAAGCAACGGCTGTATTTTTGGCAAGAATTGTAATTCCACGTTCTTTTTCAAGATCGTTTGAGTCCATTGCACGCTCATCAAGCTCTTTACGCTCATCAAGAGTGTGTGATTGTTTCAACAATTCATCAACAAGTGTTGTTTTACCGTGGTCAACGTGGGCAATGATGGCTACGTTACGGATATCTTCTCTAAGTTTAGTCATTTTTTCCTCTTTAATTTTTATTTCAACTTTTAAAGTATACCACATTTTCAACAAAATGGCAGAGCTCAGCTGATTGTAAACGTTTTTCAACAAGAAAAAGGTGCTGTCCACCTATAATTGGTCAGACACACCTTCTGTCATTAGTTATCAATTGTAAGTGCAAGACTAGCAGCTCCAATAATACCAGCATCATTTCCAAGCTCTGCTAATTTCACTTTTGTTGTACGGCGAACTTGTGGGAATGCATAACGTGTAAAGTATCCTTCAACACGGCTACGCAAGAATTCACCAGCTGCTGAAACACCACCACCGATTACAACTGAATCTGGGTTAAGAATGTTTGAAATGTTTGCTGTTGCAAGTCCGAGGTATTGAGAGACTTTATCAACAATGCTATTAGCAAACTTATCACCTTCAGCAGCAGCTACGAAGATATCTTTACTTGTCACTTGCTCACCATTATCTACAGCAGCTTTAATAGAAGAGTTCCCTTCGTATCCTTCTGCCAAATGACGTGCTAAACGTACAACACCTGTTGCTGAAGCTACAGTTTCCAAACACCCCTTGTTTCCGCATGTACATTCAAATCCTGTTTCAGGTTCAACAATAATGTGACCAATTTCACCACCAGCACCGGCAACACCATGAATTAAATTACCATCAGCGATAACACCGCCACCAACACCTGTACCCAATGTTACAAAGACAACATCTGGATTGTTAGCACCAGCACCAACCCAACGTTCCCCCAGTGCAGCCACATTAGCATCATTATCAATAGCGAATGGAATACCAAGTTCTTTTTCAATGACAGAGCCAACTTCTTGAGTTTCTGCCCAGTTCAAGTTAAAAGCACCCGTTACTGTTTTATTTTCACGGTCAACTGCACCTGGAGATCCCATACCAATTCCAATAAAGTCTTCAGCAGTAAGTCCATACATTTCCAGACGGTGTTTCAAAGATTCTACAATGTTAGGAACGATGTGGCGACCATTTTCAAGCGTATTTGTCTCAATAGCCCATTTTTCTTGCACTTCACCTTCCGAAGTCAAAATACCAAACTTAACAGTTGTTCCACCAAGGTCAATTCCTAAGAGTTTTTTAGCCATTTTCTTTCTCCATTTCAATGCGATGTTCACGTCGTAAAATCATTTCAGCAGTAAGATAGTTGTCCTTGTCCACTAAACCATTCTGGTAGAGGGCTTCCAATTCAATCTTCATCATTTCGATATCATAGAGCCTTTTCCCTAGGTAAACCACTATGCCAAACTGTTTCAACAACTGTTGAACGTCATATAAAGTTTTCATAGCAATATTTTAGCAAAAAGCTTCTGCCATGACAAGATAGTTTTGAAAACCTTTACAGATTATTGTATACTTCAAGACTTAAAAAACCTAAGTCATTAAGACTCAGGTTATTGGCAGTTTGGGCAAATCCCATGTAATATCATCTGTTCACGAGTAATGCGAAAACCAGTTTGTGATTCTACCTCTTCCTTGAAAGACGGAATCGGTAGGTCTAAGTCGGTAATGTGACCGCATTTTTCACAAACAATATTTAAGTGATCATGTCCCATAAAATCATAATAGGTTGTATTATCATTATTAACCTTAATTTCAGAGACAATTCCTTCTTCAACCAATACCTTCAGGTTGTTATAGACTGTCGCCAAACTCATCCCAGGATTGTCAGGGAGAAGATCATAATATATCACATCTGCACTAGGGTGTTGATCAGACATCATCAAATAGCGAATAACAGCTTTACGAGATTCCGTCAACCGAATTCCTTTAGCTTTTAACTGATTTAGGACATCTTCATAAACGCCTAGACTACGTCGATGCTCAGACATATCTCCGCCTCCCTTCTTCTAAAAGTATTTTACGTCTATTATACACTTTTAGAGGAACTCTTGACAATCATCTTAACTCAAAAATGCTTATCTCAAGCCTGGCGCTTGTCCAAGCTCAGCAGTCAACATCCAGATTGTCTTATCAATTTCAGATTTAGCTGCAGTGAAGATATCATTTGAAGGAGCATCTCCTTCTTCATCTGTGATATCCAAACCAACTTGGAACAATACTGACAAATATTTGTATGTATCAACCAATAATTGAATTTGATCAGACATTGGTTTATCAAATGTACCAGTAGTTTCAGTCAAGCCTGAATTAGATGAAAATTCTACCAAAGTTGAGTATGGTTCCCCACCGATAGTAATCAAACGTTCACTAATAACATCAAGATGAGCATTCAAACTATCCATCAATTCATCCATTTTTGGATGAAGATAGAGGAAACCAGGACCACGCATATACCAATGAACTTGGTGAACAATTGAAGCTGCTACAGACAAATCAGCAACTGCTTGATTCAAAACTGCTTTAGTTTTTGTATTTGTTGGAGTTTCAGCTTGTTGGTTAACTGTTTCATTGATTGTTTCTTTAATTGAATCTACCATATTAATTCTCCTTATTTAGAATTACTATTATTTATACTCTTATTTTAGAATATTTCTAAATAATATGCAAGTGAAATGCTTTTTCTCATTCTTTTTCGAATAATTAGGTATGTTAAGCATTATTTATTTTTTTCTAGGAGCCTCCTTAGGCTCATTTATCGGACTAGTTTGTGATCGTTTTCCTGAGAACTCGATTATTTTTCCTAGTAGTCACTGTAGCCATTGCAAGCATCAGTTGCGTTTTTCCGAGATGATTCCTATCCTCTCACAACTTTTCTTAAGATCTCGATGTCGTTCATGTCAGTCTCCTATCCCTTTTCGTTACCTCTTTATGGAAATATTTTGTGGGGTAATATGTCTTCTATATTTCTATGACTTTTTAAGTCTTGAAGTAACCTACTTTCTTTACTTCAGCCTTTGTTTATCTATTTTTGATTTGAAACAGAAATCCTATCCACTTCTGATCTGGATAGTTGGAACAGTCCCACTCCTATTCATGGGCAACTATTACCCCACATTTGCCATAGGGATAATCCTCGCTTTCCTTTCTTTTATAAAACATCTAAATATTGGGGAAGGTGATTTTCTCTACTTAGCAAGTGCCTCACTTATTTTCCCATTTTCAAAAATACTACTAATTATCGAAATTGCCTGCCTATTAGGGCTAGCGTACTTCCTTATACGAAGAAATCTTAAGGAATGTATCGCATTTGTCCCATTTCTTTTTCTAGGGATTGTACTTCTTACCTTTTATTCAATTGTATAGAAAAAAGCCGATAACTCGGCTTTCTTTATTAGTTCATATTAACACGGTGCCACTCATTAATAACATAAGAGAGCATTCCTAATTGTTGTAATCCCACATTATTAACCTCTGAAGTTTCTTCGTTAGAACCTCCTAGGTAACGTGTATAAATTGCAATAAGATACGGTGTATCTTCCATTACAATAGCATCAACGTTAAGTGCTTCACGGACATAACCTGGTTTCTGATAAATAGTCAATCCTTGATTATATGTTTTATAATAATATTCTGGGAAAGACTCTCCTAAATATTTGAGAATGTCTTTATAATCCTCTTGGTGTTTCCAGAGATAGTCCAAAACTTTGATGTAATAATCCGTTGTTGTCTTATTACCATGCATTTGGATAGTCTTCACTTCACCTTTTGATTTACCATATTTATCAAGCATACCATAGAATTTTTCCATACCACCAAGGCGTTCCGCCAAAGCATAGGCTGGAGTATTCTCAGAGTAAACAAGAGAATACTCTTGCATTTCTGGAATAGTCATTGAACCACCGAAAGCAGCAACATAACTATCGTGCTCAGCCTGATATTCATACTCAGTATTAGTAATATCAAAACGTTCAGTTAAAGAAAGTTTTCCTTTATTAACCTGATCCATGACAAGCATGTTTAGTGGCAATTTATAAGTTGATCCTGCAGTCATTGGCTGAGTATCATTCATAGAGAATTGCTCATTTGTCTTGGTATTTTTATATGAAAAGGCAATTTGGCTAGACTCGATACCTTGGTCAGCCATAAAAGCTTCAACCACTTGGTTCAATGTCATGTTAGCATAATCATAATACAATCCATTACCATACATGGTATCTGCATCTGCTTCCATGACTGCTTGTTTAGCTTCGGCCGATTTATTAGTTGGAGTTACCTTTTCCTCTTTTTCTTTGTCTTCTTTTTTAGTGACTTTAGAACTAGAGCCGAAGATATTTCCAAGGCTACCGGTGTGTCCAGCTTGTTTCCCACGTCCTGCTAAAGCAAGCATGGCAACAAACAAAAGTATTACCAGAACACCTAGGAAGGCTAAGATAATATATGCTTTTTTATCATCACGAGATGATTTTGATTTAGATTTCTTAGAGCGTCTACTTCTAAGTGCCAAGGTTTCAGTTTTTGTTTCGTTTTCCTTGTGTTCAACTGGTACTACTGTTTCCTCAGCTGACTTCTTGTCTACTGATTTTTTAGAAGTCTTTTTAGCATCTTTTTTCGATGCTTTTTTGTTGTCTTTCTTAGCGCCTTTTTTGACATCTTTTTTAGTATCTTTAGTGTCTTTTTGAAGGTCTTGTTTTACCGAATCTTCCTTTTTATCTTTAGTTTTTCGGCGGCTTCCACTATACTTTTTACTTGAATGTTTTTTCTTTTTTTTCATAACAATTATAGTTTAAGCTATAATTCACTAAAAAGCAAGGAGATTTTACAATCATATTACGAAAAATTATCCCCAATAGTGAGGATAATTTTAAACTTATTTAGCTGCTGCATAAAGCTCAGCAACTTTATTCCAGTTAATGATTTCAAAGAAAGCTTTGATGTAGTTTGGACGTACGTTACGGTAGTTTAGGTAGTAAGCATGCTCCCAAACATCAAGCGCCAAGATTGGTTTCTTACCGTCTGAGATAGGAGTGTCTTGGTTAGCAGTTGAAACAACTTCAAGTTTACCTTCATTGTTAACAACAAGCCATGCCCAACCTGAACCAAAACGAGTTGTTGCTGCTGCTGTGAAAGCTTCTTGGAAGGCTTCAAATGATCCGAAAGCTTCGTTAATAGCAGCTGCTACTTCAGCAGTTGGTTCTTGTTTTTCAGGAGACAAAAGTTCCCAGAAAAGTGCGTGGTTAAGGTGTCCACCACCATTATTAATAAGTGCTTGACGAATATCAGCTGGGATTTGTTCCACATCACCCAAAAGTGCTTCAAGGTCTTCACCAATTTCTGGGTGTTTTTCAAGAGCAGCATTAGCATTTGCTACATAAGTTGCATGGTGTTTATCGTGGTGAAGAGTCATTGTTTCAGCATCAATGTATGGTTCCAAAGCATCATATGCGTAAGGAAGGTCTGGAAGAATAATTGCCATAGTAAAGGTCCTCTTTTCATTTTTTCTTCATTTTACCGCAAAGTGGTAGAGCTTTCAAAAATTTTGCTTACAAAATCATAGAAAACTCTAAACCTCTAGCGGTTTGATAGAATTTTTAAAAGTGCTAAATCAAACAAGTAGTCTTTATCTAAAGTTCCTGTTTTTATCTGGTAATCTGTCTCTACTAAAATCTTAATCGTCATCTTTAAGAATGCTACTGATAAGGGACGGCTATCTCTCAGTGCGAAACGAACCTGAAACTGATTAACTTTACGCCCTAGATAATCTGAGAGACTTGAAACAATTTGCTGCTCACTTTTACCTTGAGCAGATAAAAGTTTAACCTGTAAATAGGTACGAAACTGTCCCAACATAACAGCAATCAACTTAATCTCATCTTCACCCTGCAGCCGTAAATCATGAACCAATTCACGAACGCTCTGAATCTGTCCTCGTATAAGAAGTTGCGTCATATCAAAAATGTTATCTTGCAAACTTTTCGGAATGGCCTCCGCAATGTCCTGTGATGAGATATTCCCTTCAGTTTTATATCCCTTTAGAAAAGCTAAGTTTTTTTGAACATCTGAAAAATCAAAATTTGACTTGATCAAAAGTTCCTCAAAAACTCCTGTATCAAAAGTAAGCCCCTCTTGATGCGCCTGCTTTTGAAAATAGGTTCTAAGTTCTGCATCTTTTAAAGGACTAGCTTCAAGCACCATGGCATCACGTTTGAGAAGTTTGACTAAACGACGCTTTCCATCTAGCTTTCCTGCAGACATTAAGACAAGACGAGTTGTTTCAACAGGAGACTCAAGATAATTTTCAAGACGCTTCAACTCTTTCTCATCCAGATACGACTTTTTAGCAGTAGTCATATCTGCGAAATGATCAAAAATGACCACCTTCTCATCTGCAAAAAAAGGCATACTTTCTAAATCGAGCTCAGCATCTTGATAATCAGTCTCTGACATATCAAAATAAGAATAGGTCAAGTCACTGGGATCGAAACCAATTTGTTTTAAAAATTTTTCTTTAGCTTGACTATACTGTCCTAAATCCTCACCAGCCAAGACAGTTATCATGGGAAGCTTTTCTTTGGACAGCTTTTCAATCGTTTCCATAGCAATCATGGTCCTATTATAACAGAAATTTTCCCATAACAAAAAGCCCACCACTAAAGTGATGAACTTTACTTGATTAACCAGAGTTACGAAGACCTGTTGCAATACCATTGATGGTAATGTGAATAAGGCTAATTTCGTCGTCGGTCAAATCATTGTTACGAAGACGTTTAATCAATTCAATTTGGATGTAGTTCAAGACATTGAAGTATGGCAAACGGAAGTCCAAACTTGCTTTAAGCGATGGACTTTCATCAAGGAAGCCATCATGTTTTTCAATAGCAAGAATAACATCCTTAGTCAACTGCCACTCATCCAAAATAATATTGAAGACACTACGTACTTCTTCACTCTCTGCCAATTGTGCATAGTGGAAGGCGATATTCATGTCTGATTTTGAAAGCACCATGTCCACGTTTGACAAAAGTGAACGGAAGAATGGCCATGTTTCAAACATATGTTGAAGTTTCTCAAGGTTGCCTTCTTCAGCTTGGATAAAGCGATTAAAGGCAGAACCCACACCATACCAACCTGGGAACATGATACGGTTTTGTGACCATGAGAATACCCAAGGAATCGCACGAAGACCAGAAATCTCAGTAATAGTCTTACGAGCCGCTGGACGAGAACCGATATTCAAACTTGAGACTTCTTTAATAGGGCTTGCTTCAAAGAAGTAATCATAGAAATGTTCGTTTCCAAAGACAAGGTCACGATAAATAACATTTGAATCGTGAACAATTCCGTCCATAACCTCACGGAAATCAACCAATTCTTCTGGATCGGCAATTTGACGTGTCACCATACGGTCAAGAGCAGCTGAAACAAGCATTTCAAGATTGTAGTAAGCAGCATCCTTGTTGCCATATTTATTACCGATAACCTCACCTTGTTCAGTCAAGCGGATACGGTCTTTGATTGTACCAAATGGTTGAGAAGTAATGGCATCATATGATGGGCCACCACCACGACCAACAGTACCACCACGACCATGGAAGAAGGTAATCTTAATACCACGCTCTTCCCCAATCTTAGTCAATTCATTTTGAGCCTTGTAGAGGGTCCAACCAGATGACAAGTAACCACCATCTTTGTTAGAGTCTGAGTAACCCAACATGATTTCTTGGTAATTGTTACTATTTTTAATCCAACGTTTAACGATATCATAACCAAGGTATTGTTTCATGATATCATTAGAGTTTTCCAAGTCTTCGATAGTTTCAAAAAGTGGAACGATTTGGACACGCGCACGTTCTGTATCAACCAAGCCAACTTCTTTAAGAAGGATAGCCAACTCAAACATATCAGAAACGCTCTCAGTGTGAGAAATGATATGTTGTTTGATGACATCTTCACCAATATAGTCTTTCAAGAGACGAGCTGTACGGAAGATTGCCAATTCTTTTTCAAGAATTTCTGACTTAGGCACATTAGTTGATGACAAAGTACGAGGATCTTCTTGCAATTCTTTGAGAAGAACCGCAACCTTTTCAACCTCAGTCAATTCACTATAGTTATCAACAATATTAGCAGACTTAAGCAATTCTGCCACACAAGTTTCATGAACGCTTGAATCCTGACGCATATCGATTGTAGCAAGATAGAAACCAAAGACTTCTACAGCTTGGAGAAGCTCTTCAAAATCACCTGAAATTAAGACAGCATCGTCGTTTTCAAGAAGTGAATTTTTGATTGCCAAAAGATCATCATGGAAATCCTCAGCTGTTTCATAAAATTCAGTCGTTTGTTGTGAGACAGCTTGAAGACTTTGGCTGAGACGTTGTTGCACGTAATCAGCTACTACTTCACCCGTTGAAGCTGAGCCTAGACGAACATTTTCAGAAAGACGTTTGGCAACTCTTTCCTTGCTAAAGTTTCCTTCTTTAAAGAAAAGAAGTGTCTGAATCAACTTAGACTGAATGTAACTGAAAGCACGACGGTAAGGTTCATTTTCACGATAAACAGATGTATCTGGAGAATGTTTCGCCATCTCTGCTACTGTATCTGAAACCTCAGTCAAGCGTGATGAGAGGGAGAATGAACGGTAAAGATTATCAACTTTTTCGATATAGTAATTGAGGATAACTTCACTTTGTACTGTTGCAGAAAGTTTAAGAGTTTCTGCTGTTACAAATGGGTTCCCGTCACGGTCACCACCAATCCACATCCCCATAGTAATAGGTGTTGGATTGTCAAGTTTGATACCTTTTTCAACCGCTAAACGTTTGAATTCATGCGATAAGTTCGTAATCGCCTTAATCAATGAGGAGTTATAATACTCCATAACGTTAGTGATTTCGTTTTTAACCTTAAGTTTTTTCTCACGAATGATATCTGTTTGCATCATGATTTCTACATAACGACGCAAATCTGCATACCATTTATCCTTGTTGATAAGACCAGCCTTAACATCACGATGCTTACGGAGAAGTTCGTGAATGTGATTAGTCAATTCAAGCATGGTTTTACGTTGAACCTGAGTTGGGTGGGCTGTCAATACTGGCACAACATTGACATTTTCAAGAATGTCACGTGCATTTTCACTTTCAGCGACAACATCAAAGGTTTCAGACAACTTACCTAGATAAGATTCATCAATATTGTTCTTGTGGTTGACTTCATAAGCCAAATCCACGTCTTCAGAGATATTAATCAAAAGAGGTAACAAAGAGAAATAACGTGATGCAACGACCATATCGTCATTTGTCATTTCTGAAATGGCTTGTGTAAGGGCCACATAGTCACCTTCATCATAAAGCTCAACCAAATGTTGAATAGTTGTGAGACCTTGCTCTCCAGCCATGCCTCGTGTTGCATCATCCAACAATTCTTTCAAGATACCAACTTCTTCAGAGATGATTTCCTGGTTGTTACTGCTTTCCAATTTGTTAAAAGCCAAACCTTATTCTCCTTACTTTATGTAGTACCCTCTTATCATATCACTTTTAAAACAAAAGTAAACTATTTTCCTTTAAATCGTCAGTTATTTTGCAATTTTCCGACTTTTTCAAACAAATTTTCAAGGCTATTTCCGAACTTTATAAAAAAGACTCTGAAACAGAGTTCAGAATCTTAATTATACTTTTCTTGATAGAATTTGATTTCATCGCCATCTTCAACCTTAAGTTGGTTGGCTGCTTTTTCACCAAGTTTACCATTGACATCAAACATCCAATAGATTCCCTTATCTTTATCTTGAGAAATACCATCAATCTCAGTGATGAAGCCATCGTTTTCTTGAACAGGATATACCTCTTCCAAGACATCAAGCACTGTATCCCCTTTTTGGATTTCTACTGATTTTTTCTTACTTTCCTTATCTGTTTTCAAAATCAAAGTCACTTGACCTTGAACCTTAGACTGATGATTATTTGTGCTGCTAGTAAGTTTAGCTGCCTCATTTTTTCCACAGGCTGCTAGAGTAACAAGTGATAAAGCAAGAAAAATATATGTCGCTAATTTTTTCATTTCAAAAACCTCCTAAAAATAGACTGGATGAATGGATAGAATAGAAGCGTCGATACTGCATGATAGGTGTCGTAAAGCAGACCAGAAATAACAAAGGTAATCCCACTTCTAAATAGGAGGCCATAGCTATAATCCATGAGAACCCCATAGAGAAAGGACAAGAGAGTTACCAAAGCAATCTGCCAAACAAGTGACAACCTAGGTGCAATCAAACTCCAAAGAGCCATCAAGACGCCGAAGGCCAGAATCTGATTAAAGACCCAAGGACCAAAACCAAAGATGAATCCTGAGATGGACATGGTTAAAGCCATAATCAACAGACCATCTACCAAACCCAAGTAAAGAACAGCCACAAAAAACATAGCTGTAATAGGCTGAATATTTGGCAATCCTATAAATGCTGACCGCAATCCTACTGCCAGAGCTGACAGAATGGCTATTCGAGCCATTCGTTGAATCGTTAGTTTCATACATCTATTATGCCAGAAATAAGGAAATATGACTAGTTTTTAAAAATAAAAACTAAAGATTTCTTGAAATACAGAGTAAGATCGTACAAATTGAAGAAAATAATGTCCCTTGTTGCCTCTCCCAAATATCAAACGGTTTGAGCAGGCTGAATATTTGATATAAAAAGTGTACTCTCATTCACTATCCTCTGTCATCTTGACAACAGTAAATAATTAAGTTTGATTAATTATAAAAGTTAACTTGACTTATTTTTTATTTTAAAGTATATTAAACTCAAGGAGGTAGCTAATGATTCAAATTGAAAATATTAATGTGTCTTACCAACAGACATTAGCTCTGGATAATATCACCTTAAACTTGGAGGGACCTAGTATTACTGGGATTATTGGACCAAATGGTGCTGGTAAATCAACTCTAATTAAAGCATTAATTGGTATTATTCCTCACTCTGGAAAAATCCTTTTCAATAAACAACCTATTCGTCAGCAATTGAATCGTATTTCCTATGTTGCACAGAAGGCTGATATTGATTTTAACTTTCCGATTACTGTCAGAGAGTGCATCTCTCTAGGACTCTATCCCAAAACCAAGTTCTTTAAACGTCTATCTAAGAGTGATTGGTCTAAGGTCACAGATGCTTTAACACTACTTGGTCTAAATGATTTGGCCCATCGACAAATAAGCCAATTATCAGGAGGGCAATTTCAACGTGTTCTAATCGCTCGTTGTCTTGTACAAGAGGCTGATATTATTTTATTAGATGAACCCTTTGTAGGGATTGACTCTGTTAGCGAAGATATTATCATGAACACCTTGAGAGAACTTAGGGACAAAGGTAAGCTTATTCTTATTGTCCACCATGATTTGAGCAAAGTTCCTCATTATTTTGACCAAGTTATCCTCCTAAATCGTAAACTGATTGCTAGTGGGCCTACTAATCTTGTTTTTAATGAGGATAATCTCCGTAAAACCTACGGTAACAGTTTATTTTATAAAGGAGATGTAAATGATTTCTGAATTTATTGATGGTTTGCTAAATTTCCACTACTTACAAAATGCTCTTATAACGGCTTTAGTTATTGGAATTGTCGGAGGGGCTGTTGGTTGTTTTATTATTCTAAGAGGCATGTCGCTTATGGGTGATGCGATTTCACATGCGGTTTTACCCGGCGTAGCTACTTCCTTTATCTTGGGTATTAACTTTTTCATAGGAGCCATCATCTTTGGACTTTTAGCTTCTACAATGATTACCTATATCAAAAGCAATTCCATTATTAAGAGTGACACGGCAATTGGGATTACCTTTTCGAGCTTTCTAGCTCTCGGTATTATTCTCATCGGTGTTGCTAATAGTTCCACAGATCTCTTTCATATTCTCTTCGGGAATATTCTAGCTGTACAAGACATGGATATGTGGATAACGATTATCGTTTCACTTCTCGTACTAGCAACTATTACAATCTTCTTTCGCCCTCTACTCCTAACATCCTTTGATCCAATTTTGGCCAAGTCTATGGGAGTTAAGGTCACCTTCTACCACTACTTACTTATGGTTATTCTAACTTTGGTTTCTGTAACTGCCATGCAGAGTGTTGGCACTATTCTTATTGTGGCACTTTTAATTACACCGGCTGCCACTGCCTACCTTTATGTTCATAGCCTAAAAACAATGATTCTTCTCTCATCAGGATTGGGGGCTCTGGCATCTGTTCTAGGTCTTTTTATCGGCTATAGTTTTAATATTGCAGCTGGTTCGAGCATTGTATTAACGTCTGCTCTACTCTTTCTCATCAGCTTTTTCATCGCCCCAAAACAAAGTGGCATGAATAAAACTTCTAAACAATAAAAAATAGGATGAAAATAATATGAAAAAAATACTATCAACAATAGTACTACTACTTTTAGCGGTAGTTACTCTAACAGCTTGTACCAATAAACAAGGCAGTAACAAGGATAAATTACGAGTCGTTACGACCAATTCCATTATTGCTGATATCACCAAAAATATTGCCGGAGATAAAATCACTCTCCACAGTATTGTCCCCGTTGGTAAGGATCCTCACGAATACGAACCCCTTCCTGATGATGTAAAGAAGACATCGCAAGCTGACTTGATTTTTTACAACGGTATTAATTTAGAAACTGGTGGAAATGCTTGGTTTACTAAGTTAGTCAAGAATGCTCATAAAACAGAAAATAAAGATTATTTTGCAGTTAGTGATGGTGTTAAGGTAATTTACCTTGAAGGTCAATCAGAAAAAGGTAAGGAAGATCCCCACGCTTGGCTTAATCTGGAAAATGGGATTATTTATGCTCAAAATATTGCCAAGCAACTGATTGCTAAGGACCCTAAAAACAAGACCTACTACGAAAAGAATCTAAAATCCTATACTGACAAACTTAGTAAACTGGACCAAGAAGCTAAAGAAACATTTAACAAGATTCCCGATGAGAAAAAACTGATTGTCACTAGTGAAGGATGCTTCAAATACTTCTCAAAAGCCTATGGCGTACCATCTGCCTACATCTGGGAAATCAATACAGAAGAAGAAGGCACACCAGACCAAATCAAAACACTCGTGGAAAAACTACGTCAAACAAAGGTACCAGCTCTCTTTGTCGAATCTAGTGTCGATGAACGCCCTATGAAAACAGTATCTAAGGATACCAATATTCCTATCTATGCAAAGATCTTTACAGATTCTATTGCTGAAAAAGGGCAAGACGGTGACAGCTACTACAACATGATGAAATATAATCTGGATAAAATCACCCAAGGCTTGAATCAGTAAAAATCTTATCTAAGAAACATTCTGTATTCTTATGATAAATCTGTTATACTAAGGTGAGACTATTTTCAAAGGAAGAGAAATGACACCTAACAAAGAAGACTACCTCAAATGTATCTATGAGATTGGTACTGAAGAAGGCAAAATAAGCAATAAGGAAATCGCAAACCGTATGCAGGTGTCTCCACCTGCTGTGACGGAAATGATTAAGAAATTGATTTCAGAAGACCTCATCATCAAAGACAAAGTCAAGGGCTATCTTCTAACGAAAACTGGTAAAATCAATGTCGCTGAACTCTATCGGAAACATCGCCTCATCGAAGTCTTTTTGGTGGACCACTTGCAATACACTTGTGATCAAATTCATCAAGAGGCTGAAATTTTAGAGCATACTGTCTCTGATCACTTCATCGATGCGCTTGACCGCCTACTCAATTACCCTCAAACCTGTCCACACGGTGGGCAAATCCCCAAGTCAGGTCAGCTCATAGAGGAAATCTACAATCAGACTTTTACACAAGACCTAACTCCTGGAGACTATGTACTTCGTCGAGTTCAGGATCAAATTGATTTACTCCATTATTTGGAAACTGTCGGTCTTAAAATTGGAGTAACTTTTACCTTGAAAGGCTTTGACCCTTTTACACTACTATACCGCCTGAATATTGATGGAAAAGAAATTCAAATTCCAGAAACTGTTGCTAGCAATCTTTACATTGAAGCAAACTAAAAAAGCGAGGCTGATGAACACACTTAGAAGTGTCATCAGCCTCACTTTTTTTACATTTGTTTCAAGCGTTCCACCCGTTCTGAAATTGGGGGGTGGGTATAAAAGAGCTTCTGCAAACCAGATTCTTTTTTAGGGTCATTGATAAAGAGGGCTGCGCTAGCATCATCCACGTGATGTTGCATTGGCGCACTATTATCAAGTTTGAGCAGAGCGTTAATCATACCTTGTGGGTTACGTGTCAATTCGACGCTAGAAGCATCAGCTAAAAATTCACGCTGACGTGAAATAGCCAGCTGAACCAAGGTAGCTGCCAAAGGCGCCAGAATAATGGCAATCAAAGAAATAATGAGAAGAATAATTTCCAAACCGCTACTTCCATTACGGTCATCATCATTTCTACGACGGCCTCCACCCCAGAACATAATATTACGAGCCATCCCAGCTAGCATGGTAATGGCAGATGCTAAGGCAACTGCTATGGTAGAGATTCGGATATCGTAGTTGCGAATATGACTCACTTCATGTCCAATAACTCCTTCAAGTTCCTCACGATTCATAACCGCAAGAAGACCTGTTGTAGCAGCTACTGCCGCGTTCTTAGGGCTTGATCCAGTCGCAAAAGCATTCATTGAAGGATCATCGACAATAAAGACACGTGGCATCGGTATTTGTGCCACCATAGCCATATCCTCAACAACATGATAAAGGTTCGGAGCGGTTTGTTCGTCAACCTCTCGTGCACCATTCATAGCCATAACGACATTGGTTGATTGGAAAATCATGGTAACGGCATAGATAAAACCGATAACTAGAGCAAGAATCAGACCACCGAAGCCTGAACCTAACCAAAGATAGCCGACACCGTAACCAACAAGGCCCAACAAGAGGAAAAAGACCAGGAGCAAAAGCCAAGTCTTTCTCTTATTTCGAGCAATTTGATCAAATAACATATTAGTTACCTAGTCCACTGAAATCAACCTTAGGCACAGCTTTTTCTTCTTCTGGTGTTTCAAGGAATTCAGCAGCCTTAAAGCTAAACATCTTAGCAATAACATTGCTTGGGAATGTTTCCAATTTCACATTGTAGTTACTTGTCACACTGTTATAAAGTTGACGTGAATAGGCAATTTTATTTTCAGTGTTCGTCAACTCTTCTTGAAGCTGGCTGAAGTTGGCACTAGCCTTAAGATCAGGGTAACTTTCAGCTACAGCAAAGATTCCAGAAACCTGACGAGTCAATTCATCACTGGCACGCATCGCTTCTGCAGGAGAAGTCGCAGCTGCTACTTGATTACGAAGTTCTGCTACTTTTTCAAGTGTTGAACCTTCATATTTTGCATATCCCTTAACAGTTTCAATCAAGTTAGGAAGAAGATCATTACGACGTTTCAATTGAACATCAATTTGACTCCATGCCTCCTTGGTTTGCATACGGCTTTTAACCAAGCCGTTATAACTTGCAATAACAAAAATCACAAGAACAACAATAATGGCAATAATAATCCAAATCATATTTAGTTTCCTTTCTTATACTTAAAAAGAGTCGGTACGACTTCTCTTACAAGTATTTTGATAGTCTCAGTATATCAAATTTTCAGATAAAAGTGGTAAAATGTGAGCCGTTTTACAAAAAAACTGGACATCTTGTCCAGCTTTTTTTTATTACTCTTTAGACGTGTGTCGTTTGCCTTGGGCTAGGGCATCTGCTTCTGTCATAGTAACGACATTTGCTTTGTTGGTGTTGCTAGGCATACTATTGATGTCATACCAATAAACATCTGCTGTTCCATGACGCGCCACATAAACTGTTCTATTCTCTTCTTGTATAGGTTGCACAGGCTCTGGTTCAGAACTTGGTTGTTCAGTCACCTGTGAACTCTCAGAACTAGGCTCAGATGGTGCTTCAGTAAATTCAGTTACCGTATTTGTTGCTGTCCCATCTGCATAATTAATTTCTGCATTTGGTGATTGGTTATCTAAGACAACATGTGTAACTCCCTGACTATCAAGAGTCTCCTTATCTCCACCAAGTTTAATTTCCAAGAGATTTCCAGAACTATCGATACCAACATACTGAAGTTCCACTTGACGAGGCAACAACTCGTCTCCACTGTAGATAGCTGTTACCTTATAATCTAACCAATAGTTAGGGTGGAGTGCCAGCCAGTTATCCAAGCGATTCTCGTAATAAAGCATGCCTGACTGATTACCTTCGTCGGTTCCTTTATAATTTCCAGAGTTCAACCAGGCAGTCATAGGTACTAAATTCTTGCCCTCGTCATTGACACCAGAAAACTGATAGCCAATCAAATGTCCTCGATTCATTAACCAAGATTTTGATTTACCATCACCATAATAAAACTTATAGTTATGCCATCCTACAGGATCATATTTTATTTTACCGGGGCGTTTATTCTTTGGCTCGTCCTTATCTTGTAACTGTATATGAGCACTGTGGGCACGTCCTAACTGGTCCTTTTCCTCCATGACAAACTGCTTTTGACCATTAAAAGCTAATATACCGTTGTTCTCATCCGCTTGAGCTACTTGAGAGCTTACAGTCAACGATTGTTTGCTAGTATCTACTGAAAATCCGAAACCTAAAGTAAATACTAAAACAAGAAGAGCAAATAAACGAATCCTACTATTTCTTTTTTCTTTCATTGTCTTAACTCCTTAATTTTTTATCACTTTAATTATACAGGACCAAATCAAAGTAGATGATTAAAAATAAAGAATAATGATATTAGCCATCTTAGAACTTGCTTAAAAAAACAAGAAACATCCATTTTATTGGATGCTTCTTACCTATTATTTACCTGCTTTTTTACCTTGTTTTGTAAGGTAAACTGTAGATATACTTAGTGCCGCAGCAACTCCGACAAGAAGGAAGACCGTTGTCGTATTAGACTTACCTTTTTCTTTTGAGGTGCTAGCTTGACTTTCAGAACCCTTAGCAACCTGGTTTGCCTCAGTTGTTTTATCAATACGGGCGACATTCTTAGGTGTCTCATCCTTCTTGCTTTCCGCCAATTCTGACAAATCATTGCTAATCTCTTTAGCTACACCTTCAGAGCTTGTAAGTGATGCTGCTTCTGAGGCTAATGTTTCAGATGCCATAACCGCCATGACTTTACTTGCAATCACATCCACAGATTTCTCATTCAACAGAGAATTAAAGCGAATAGCTTCTAAGGCGAGCTGACTGCTTGTTATAGGGGTTTTTAGGTCATTGTTATAAGCGACCTGACTATTTGGCGAAATGCTGACAACTTCAGATGTACTTGCTGTTGTTGGTGCTTCGGAAACTTTGACGTCAACCTGACTTGTTGAACCTTTTTCAATAACTTCTGAAGAAACCTCGCTTATCGGATCCTTTTGTGTACTTTCTGAAGTTGGAGATTTCTCTGGGCTGTCAGAAGTAATTACTACGTCAACCTGACTGGTAGATGAAGCTACTGAAGTATCCTCACTCTTTGGTGACTCAGAGGCTGGAGCAGTCGAGCTGGCTTCACTCTTTGGTATTTCTGATGCCGAAGTCTCAGAGACCACTTCACTGTTTGGTGATTCGGAAACCGGAGTGCTTGATCCTGCTTCACTCTTTGGTGTTTCTGATGCTGAAGTTTCAGAAGTCACTTCACTGTTGGAAGTCTCAGAAACTGGGGCGCTTGAGGTTGCTTCACTCTTTGGTGCTTCTGATGCTGAAGTTTCGGAAACTACTTCACTATTGGATGCTTCAGAAACTGGAGTACTTGAATCTGCTTCACTCTTTGGTGTTTCTGATGCCGAAGTTTCAGAGACTGGATTATTGACTGGCTTTGGCTCAGGCTTTGTTGGAGAAACTGTTGAAACAGCTCCAACAATCGTCGCCTTATTGTCAATCGTATTATTTGATAAACGGATTTCTCCATTACCATTGTCACCCATCTCAAAGTTTTTGGTAATCACCGGCTCAGCCAAGGTATTCAATAGCTTATTATCGTAGATATCAACATTCTTGATTGTTCCACGAACTTGTTGGAAATCAATGGCACCACGATGGAGGTTATAGAGGTCATTAGTTGTCCCTGAACGTAGAATGGTATTGTCATGAATCTTAATTCCAGAATCATTGAGGTCAAAATCGTGGCCTGCAAAGACTGTGTTTACACGGATACCTGCTCCAGCAAAGACGTCCTTGATGAGGTTTCCTGAGATTTCATGACCCTTACCACCAAAAATACCGATACCAGCCGCACGCCAGCCTGATTCAATGGTGTTGTTGAGGAATTTATTATTTTCCTCGGCTGCGGCATTTGTCCCATCTGAAATACTTGACCAGATAGCCAAACCATCATCACCATTCCCACGGATGTTAGAGTTTTTAACCGTTGAATTCTTGGTTCCTTGAGCAAAGTTAATACCATCAGCCAAGTTATTACGGATACGAGCGTTTTCAACAACAAGACCGTCCGTATACTTCATATTTCCCGTCTGGTCGTAGTCTCCAATCCACATACCAACTTCAAAATGCTGAACCCAGATATCGTAAATTTTCGAATCCTTACCAAGTGTTCCCGAAATAGCCTTGTACTGTGCATCCTCATTGTAACGAGAGGTTAAGTTGGAATCCATATAAAGATTGCTCAACTCAATACCATTACTGTTATGACCAAAGACAATACCACCACCATAGCGTTTGTCACTTGTGAAGTGTAGTTGCGTATGCCAAACACCGGCACCTGAAATTTTTAGATTATCAGCTTCGATATTAACTTGTTTGTCAAAATTGAAACGTCCTTCTGGAATATAGACAGATTTTCCATTGGCTTTAGCTTCTTCAACAGCCGCAAGTAGGGCAGCTGTGTCGTCACTATCATCATTGGCAGATGCACCCTTATCCACAATACTGATGCTATTTTCACCTTGGGCAACTGGCGCTGGAGCCTGTTCTAGCTCAATAAAATCAATACCATAAGGGACATTGTCATCTTTCTTCTTAACCAAAGAAATCTTATCACCAGATTTCAATTGGATGTCCTTGAGGAGAAGACGTGTCTCATCAAAACGGAAGCGTGCACTTGATCCATCAACGACTTGATCATATTCGTGGTCACCTTTAAGGTACTGCCATGCTGAGTGAGATGACAAATCAAGATTACCAACGCTTGAACCATTAACCTGCACATCCAACTGACCTGATGCACCATCAGGTATTGTATAACGCACATTCAAAGCATTGGCTGGCTCGGTGACATTGAAAGTAACTGCTGCATCTTTTTTAGGAAGCTCGACATAAGTTTGGTTCGTCGCTTCCACGGCCGTAGATTCCATGTCAGTTGACTGTTGGATTGTAGCTCCATTTTCGATAGTCGCATTTTCTGCTTCATGAGTCGTGTAAGGCATTTTGGCACCGTAGGCATCTGTGTTATACTCCTTGCCTTGTCCTTGACCCTCAGTCGCATTGGTTAAGACATTTGCTGACGTTCCTTGATTTTGAGAGGTGCCTGTCTCAATCACTTGATCGATGGTCGGAGTCTGCTCAGCTGCTTGAACAGTCCTTACCTGAGGTTGAGACGGCATAATATTGGCAGGCTGAGAAGCTTGCACACTCTCTGATGCTAGCTCTGAAGTCGCCAACTGAGCTGTTGAAACCGCTTGAGGGGCCTGCGCTTGATTTGAAGCATCAGTCAAGTCACTAATCGATTGTGCCTCGTCAGCCTGAACTGCTTGCCCATTGGCAAGGGCCATGAAGCCAATCAAAGCCGATGCTGCCCCAATGGAATATTTTCGGATGCTGTACTTTGGTTTTGTTTTACTTTCTCTAAACAAGTTAATTCTCCCGATACTTTTTTTCACAATCTCTCCATTTTAGTTTTAAGCTATTCTCGAACTAAAAACAGAGACTCTTAAATATTTGATGTACTTAATGATGCTGTTGTTTCTTTAATCCAAAACAAACCAAAACAAATTATAAGTCATGAGAACACAAAATAAAAGGCTAAGTAATCCATTTTAACAAGGCCTTAACAAAAATGTCATATTAGAAAGTTCAGTCATTCATTTCTAAATTATAGTCTAAAAGTGTCGCACAAAAAGGTAATTTCTTTCACGTGTAAGAAAGACAAACATCTAATTTCCCTCCAATCCTTATTTAGCAAGATTTATCGGCTAAAACAATCATATTGTTTTAAATCTGTTTTCTCAGATTTCTGTCAAACGTTTGACAGTCTTTTTTAATTTTATCTTTCAAAGTATTATTTTCCGAATGTTTTAGTATTACAAATGTTAAACGACTAAAAATAAAAACAGAGACAAAAACTGCCTCTGACTTTTCAAAAAAATGATTAAATCAACTGATTTTAAGATAACAATGTCTCTAGCTCTTCACTCGATAACCCTGTCACATCTGACACCACTTCTAACGGTAAACCCTTTGATAACATCTTTCGAATCAGTTCTAGACGCTCCTCATGACGGCCTCGTTCTAACCCTTGTTCCAATCCTTCTTCACGTGCTTCATCGATAGCTGTTTCCATAGTCATGTCATAATTTTCTTGAATACGTATGCGTTCATCAATCATCGCCTTTTCCTCCTGTGTCCAGCTGGATGAATCCAGTAATGAATCGGCATGCGTGACCGCTCGGCTAGGTTCCTTAGAAAATGGGAGATTCCCAAAAAACTCTAGCCACTGCCGCCCTTCATCCGTAATATGTTTACCTTTATTATACTTATCCAACTCTAAAAAGGCAATCTGAAGAAGGTTTTGCCGTTTCCCATCCTTATAGAAAGAACACAAAGGCTTGCCCGTCCGACTATTGGCCATCCAATAAGTATTAATCGGGGACTCCTCATCTGGCAACAAGGTCTTCTCCAAGATAGCTATGCCATAGACTGGCTCCATCTGCTCATACATCTTATGAGTCTGTCCTTGTTGGCGTAATTGTTGCACATTTTCCACCAGCTGGTTAGCCAAATAATAATGAAAACGATTGAGAAAATAATGCTGCTTACGCACCTGAATCTCAATAATGACCTCAGTTCCATCATTCAACTTAGCCCGAACATCCACTGACGTTGAGAAAAGCTCATCCCCCTCAAAGTCCTTTTTATGAAGCTGTGTCCCCTCCAAAATCTGAGCATCCACAACATCCAAATCCAAAATATCTCTAATAAAAGCAACCGTCACCTCAGGTAGGCTAAAAATCTTCTTAGCCATAATATCCAAGGTCGGTGAGACATGCTTATGTCTTTTTTCCATTTACCTCTCCTTAAGAAAAAATAGAGGGTTGACCCCTCTACTTCTATTATTCGGAAAAAGCAAATGAAAGATGCAATTACCCCTTAAATGCTTCGACAAATTCCTTGAGTTCTTCATCTGCTTCTTTGGTCGTTCCATGAAGACGGTGAAGCATGTCGAGAAGGGATGCTGTCTGACTTTCGATCGTCGCATTAGTCTCGTTAATCTTAGCCACAATCTCGGTCAAGGGCTCCACTTCTTCTTCCTCAAAGGTATCCACATAGCGAGGAATATTAAGGTTGTAGTCATTTTCAACAATCTCTTCAAAACTAGCCAGATGGGCAAACTTGTCCATATCCTCACGGCTCTTATAAGCATCGAGAATCTTCTCAATATGGGCATCCGTCATGATGTTCTGATTTTTCCCCTTATCAAACTCCTTAGAGGCATCGATAAAGTAAACATCACGATTGGTGCGGTTCTTTTTGAGAATGATAACCGTCGTCGGAATACTGGTGTTAAAGAAAATATTAGCAGGCAGACCGATAACCGTATCAATGGCACCCTCTTCTAACAAAGCCTTACGAATAGTCCCTTCAGCGTTACCACGGAAGAGTACCCCGTGAGGTAGGACAATGGCCATGACACCATTATCTTGTTTCAAGTGATAGTAACCATGCAAGAGGAAGGCAAAATCAGCCTTAGACTTAGGTGCTAGTTTCCCAAATGGTGAGAATCGGGGGTCATCCATGAAACCTGAGCTGGCAGACCACTTGGCTGAATAAGGTGGGTTCATGAGAACACCGTCAAAGTTAGTCGGCTCTTGGGTTGGCCAATCTTCATCCAAGGTATCAGCGTTGTGTAAAAACTGGTTTTCAATCGGCACACCGTGCAGAATCATGTTCATACGTGCCAGGTTATAAGTTGAGGTGTTCAACTCTTGACCAAAGTAAACCACTGTCTGTGGTTGACGTGAATAGCGTTTGGCATTAAGCAAGAGCGATCCTGACCCCATAGTCGCATCATAAAGGGTAAAGCCTTGCTTGTCCTCACGACCTAAAAAGGCAATCTGAGTCATGAGCTTGGCTACAGGCTGGGGCGTATAGAACTCTCCTGCCTTCTTACCAGAGTCGGTCGCAAACTGACCTATCAAATACTCGTAAGCATCCCCAAGCATATCGCCCGCATGACCTGCCACATCTAGGACCGCCAACTCTTTCATTACAGCCGCAACTGTCTGGTTTTGCTTTTGAGGAGTCGCTCCAAGTTTCTTAGAGTAAAGGTCGATGTCTTCAAAAAGGTTTTCATAAAGCTCGTCACTCTGCTCAATATCACGGAAGCCCTGAGCCAAGTCCTCTAACTGAAAGCTTCCATCGTTCACTCGCTCCACTAAAGCCGTAAAGGTCAAGTCAGGATGAATGGCATAACTCATCTCATCAGTGATAACTTCCAAGAGCTCCTCGTGAGTCTCCTCGTCCTCGTAGTATTTACGATAGACCGCCAATGCCTCTTCCAAGCTCTCTGTCTCTTTCTCCATGGTCTCTGCCACGAAAAAGAGCATCTTGTCCGACAAATACTTGTAAAAGACCATGCCCAAGAGATAAGACTTATAGTCATTAGCATCCATTTTAGAGCGGAGCACATCCGCTGAGTTCCACAGAGCTTGGTAGAGCGACTGGGAGGTTTGTGTTGTTTCCATAATAGTTCTTTCTGATTTCTTTTAGACCTTTTCTTGTTCCAGTGGGACGACAGCGAGGGTCTTGCCCAGACTGGCTAAGACTTTCAAGACCGTGTCCAATTGAGGGCTGGTCTTTCCTGTCTCCATCCGAGCGATGACCGGTTGGCTGACCCCACTAAGTTCTTCTAGTTTCTTTTGGCTAATGCCCTTTTCATGCCGAGCTTCGATCAGCTCTGTCATAATCGCGACCCGCAGATCACTTTCCAGGATTTCTTCCTTGGTGAAGAGCTCTGCTCTCACATCTTTCCAATTGCTGCCAATGGCACTATTCTTCATCTCTTAGCCCTCTTTCTTTCAAATCTTGCAACTCCCGCTTGGCTTTCTCGATCTCTCGTCTAGGTGTCTTCTGCGTCTTTTTGACAAAATGATGCAGTAAGACAAAGCTCCCATCCAGCCAAGCCACGAATAAAATCCGATCCCGCAAGGGTCTCAACTCCCAGATCTCCGCATCCAGATGCTTGATGTAGGGTTGGCCAACACGGGTTCCATGCTGGCTCAAAAGTTCAATATAGTCGTTGAGCTTGTTAAGCTTTATCCGACTGTCCTTGCTATCGTGACGAGCTAGCTCCCTCATGTAGTCCAAGACCGGTTGATTCCCCTGTTTGTCCTTATAAAAATAAATATCGTGCACAAAGCAACCTCTTTTCGAATATATTATAACTTTAAAGTTATTAAAAGTAAATCCTTTTAAGTTATTAAATACTAAGGAGCACCCTTTGAAAGAATCAAGAGGGCTCACTTATATTATTCGAAAGAGGCTGTGCTTATGGATGCTGATAAGGTTATTTTTTGAAGGTTAGATAAACATATCTTGTAAGAGTTTCTTTTTCAGTGTTTCTAGCTGAGAAATTTTTTCTTGGTAAGAGTTGATAAGGTTATCGAGGTTTGAGAAATAGGCACCGATGGCTTGTTGTTCAGTGATAGATGGAAATACAATAGGCATTTTGAGAAAAATAGAATCCTTTATAGCAAATCTATCTGCACGAGCACCTGAATCACCATTTAACCTCATAAATTTGTGCCAAGTATTGGTATCAAAAAACGTTTCTAAGAAATCTAAATCAATATTTGAGTTTACAACTCTAAAGACAAAGTATAACGGTGACATAACACCAGTTCTCCCTAGTTTATTTCGTTTAACTGGTCCTACAGGAGCATAGTTTGAAATCCTTGGATTATAAACAAAATCATTATTTCTTACAACGTAATATGTATTTAAACTTTTTTCATTAGAAATATCTTTATCAAAAAAATCTCTTTGATTAATAATTCCAAATTCTGCTGAATTTGTAAAAGTTTCATTAAAATTATTATGTTTGTTTTTTTCTATTACTTTTTGACAGATATCATGTAATTGTACCTCTATCCACTCACCTTCAAATCCATCTAAACGAATCTCAGGTACCGTCTGTCCAGCTTTGGGAAACATCTTGAAGAGCATGGTCGCCTTGAGAGATTGGTAGTTGGCGAGATTGTCCTTGTAGCTAACCAGAAGGTCGTTGAGGGTACGGAAGAGGGAACCGATGGCGGATTGTTCGTCTGGACTAGGAACTGGAACTTTGGTATTACGTAGAGTTTCTAGTCCCAAAAATTTTTGAGTGTTCCCAGCCATTTCAATTTGAATATATTTATTGAATATGTTCGTTTTTAAATATTGCAATAAAAATTGATTTTGTATTTGTCCACCATTTTTTATCAATCCTACATTTTTTATAGCAAATCCGTCTGAGTCAACTAAAACCGGCTTTCCAATTGTACCAATAAGCCCAAGCAAAATATCACCGGTTTCCACTTTGGAACGTTTATTAATTTCATTATAATCTGACTCAGAAATCAACGATACATCATTTAAACTTAACCCAGAATCTGTTAAATTCTTTGACGTTACTAAAGGATAGCCATTTTCAATATATTTTGGAGATGAGTGAGTCCCATCTCGAACGTCTTTTACTGCTTTTAATTCTGTATATGACCAATGATTCAAAAAAATCTTAAATTTTATTGGAGGAATCCTATTTTTATTCATTATTTTCTCCCAAGCTATCTTTGAATTCAATCTGTTTATTTCTAAATCCATATAGGTGTAATACAGAATATACACGTCTGGACTTATCAGAAATTAACTCCCTTTTCTTTAAGTAATCTAGAAGTGCCATATTAAATTCAGAAACTGATACCTTCACATCCTGATTACCTTTTCCACCATTACCTTCATTTTGATTTAATTTTTCAAATGCAACTTCCCATTCATTATAGATATCATCATCGATTTGTTCCTTCAAAATTTGCATAATATCTGGTAGTTCTAGTAAATCTAAATAATTACCTAAAAAAGTAAGCTTATCTACTTCTATTTGACTGTCCGAATCAGAAATCAATTTTTTTAAAAGTTTTTGCTTATGTTCAATTGAAACATCATTCGCATTCAGTATAGATTCATACAATAAATAGCTAACTCCTTTTTCATCAAGTTCTATAAATTGTTTTATATATTTTTTGACAAGATTCTGAATTTTACTTTGAATTTCATTTTCTACATTCTCATATGTATCTTTGGTTAATAAATATTCAAAATCATCCTGATTAAAATGATTATCTAAAAGAAATTCTAATATTTCTACTTTATATATTTCATCAAGGTCTGGATCTTCTACCCATTCTTTCATTGTTTCTTCATCACGAATATCTTTTGCAGTCTTTAAATAATTAAATTTATTCATCCTGATAAAATAAGCTAAATGTTCTGGATAGTTCTGACGTATAAATTCAAGATTTTCTTCATTAAATTCTATCAACTCATATCCTATAAAAAACCTCATAGGTTCATCATCGATATCAATCTCATCCATTTTTTTAAAATAATGATAGCCGATTTCATTTAATAATCTTATTCTGACGTTTTTATTTATATTTGATTGTTGTAAAACAAAATCTTCAAATTCTTCTTGTAATTCCTTATCTAGTTTTACATATATCTCTTTATCAAGCTCAAAATTTTCATTATGGTTAATAAAATCTACTAGGAAATCAATCTCTTTGCCATATTGAACAAAATAGTCTAAAACAACATCCGTGTTTATCACTGCTTTTTTATTATGAACGAGATTTTGTACTAATAGTTCTCGATTTTCATTATATAGATCATTGAATTCATTTCGTGTATAAATGATATAAAAATCTGGAATACTAGCAATGATCTTTTCTGCTAAAGTAACCATTTTATTATTTTCATCATTATTTTGATCATCAAACTCTCCGTTTCCTACCTTTTCCTGAGGTAATTGATGATTAAATACAACATTATTATTTAACAATTGTTCAATATACTCAGGTTTATCTCGCATAGTACCCTCTGATAGAGTAATATACATTAGAATATACTTTAGAAATTCTTCATCAGAAGATTGACAATAATACATTAAGGGTTTTAATCCATTTTGACTAGTCATGATTTCATAATTTTTATGTTTTACATCTGATAACTCTGTGCCCATATCAGAATACCGTTTCATGAAAAATAGTACATTAAATTTGCAAATATCGTATAAGCTATTCTTATAAATATAATTCAGCACATTTTCCTCATATTCTTGACTCGGAAAAGTAAATTTCTTAATTTTAATATTTAAGTACGAAAGGTTTGTACTAAACTGGTCAAAATTGTAGTCATTAGTATGTAATAACACTTCTTGATTAGTCTCTATGTGTCTAGCCAACTGTTCTCTAACATCTTTAGTATAATTACTTAAATCAACTAAATTCATTAACGATAATATCAATCGACTTTTATAAATATGACCATATTCATTAGTATCATTTTTTATAAAATCAGCAAATAGAAATGAATTATACTGTAAGAAATTTTCGAAAAATAACTTAGTTACCATTTCCTTAGAATTCGATTCTTTATTCCAGTCCAATCTAGGAAGTTCATCATAAAATTCCATTAAAAAATCTAAAATGTTTTCTTGATGAAGGACTTCGTTCAACTCCTCTTTATGACTCTCTGAATATAATAGATATCTATATAAATCATAATTCAATACATTACTACTTTTGAAATTTTTTACTTCTAAATAATTAAAGATTTCATCAAAATTTTTAATAAAAATGTCATAATTGTTATGTCGCCCAGAAATAACATTCCTCAAGTATTCCTTTTCAACTACCGTTATCGTATTCTCATAGAAATGAGTCAAGTAATCTTGATAGCTCTCATCAATATAACCATTTCTAATTAGGAAAGAAATTATTGAGAATTGAGGATTCTTTCTTATTTCTTCAGTAAAATCACTTTTAAAATCATCAATATCTGTAGCATATTGGTAAACATCTGATAATCTATAACTATCTAGTTTCTCAAGCTCATCGTTCTTTTTCTTAATTTCTTTTTCCAATTTTTCTATTAGCTTCTTATTCCTAATATTCTCTAAACGTTCTTGAAATTCTGGAGTATTTATATCTGGGAATATAGAGTCAATATCCTCAATACTTTCAAATTGATTATAATCTGCATTATAATAACTATTAAAGGAGCATATTTTACTGTCAGCTGCAAGTAACTCTTTTATATAATCTGAACGCGTTGAAAAATCTGATTCAAATTTTCTATTTACTTTAATTACTTTTCTCCCATATGGTACTTTCAAAATAGTTCCATATAATTCAAGCTCGTCGTTTAATTGTTCTTCATCTGCCTTCTCTATCTTTTTCTCCAATTCTTTTATCTTACTATTTAATTCCTCCTTACGATTTTTTAATGCTATTTCTTTTGAGTTCAACAATTCGTATAAATATCCTTGATTTCTTTGCAAAAGTGAAAAATCTTTAGGGAAAATATTTTTATAGACTACCATTGAAAACAGTTTCTCATAATCTAGCTTTAAAGTATTTAATGTGTCTTTATAAGTCAGATACTCATTACAAATATTATTAATTAATCTCATATCATCTAGATACAAAGAAATATTAAATAAAAAAGTTTTATCTAGACTATCGTATTCCCGCATTTCTGTTAGCAATTCTTTCAGTATTTCATTGGAATTTGAGGCTGTTACAACAGGGACTATAGGAATAATAAAATCAAAAAACTTCGTTCTATCTTGTGATTCAAACAAATCATCCTTTACAAGATAGAAAAACACCAGCTTGGAGTCGCCACATATCTTTCTTTTTCTATTGATAACTATATTTAATTCCTTCAATTTTTCAAAAATTCTAGAATCATTAAAACGTTCAATATCTTCAAATACTATAACATCTGCTTTAGACTGCCTAAACAAATAAAGTACATCATCTAAGTAACGATCAAAGTAAGAGACTTTGGAACTATCATTTGAAAAGATTTCAATATCAGTTTCAATTTTTTCTGCCTTGAATGATAACTTTTTAATGAAACCCAAATCTTTTTGTAGCTTCAGTAAAAGATAAATTCCATATATAATTAAAACAAATAAAAATACTAGTACAAGAAGGGAAATAATAGGTTTCGTAGTCCAAGATAACCAAGAAAAGTTATTGACTAAGCCATTCCACGAAGAAAAATTTAGTAAGTATAAGAGTAATAATAATACTAAACCTAAATAGATAGAGATATTAAAAGGTTTAATCTGCGATTCTGCATCAAGAGTTTTAAAAATGGATTTCCTTATTTGATTAGGATTAATTTGATGAAGTAATTGATTGATTATTTTTCCTTCTATGGTATTGATTTGACGATTATTGAGCCCATTTTTTTCACTACCTATTGTTTCATCATACTGCCCTAAAGAAATATGAATGAATTTTTTATCTGTACATTTCCTCTCAAAACTCTCAACAACACTACTTTTACCTGCTCCATAATTCCCAGTAATAGCTACGTTGGTTACTTCCGAATTTATGCCAATCGCAAATTCAAGTGCTCTTTCTGTCACTGGCTTTATTTCAACATCTTTATTTGAAGTAAGTGCTCGAAATTTATATTCTCTTTCCATTAATTTATCTCTCCCAATAATTACTATATGTTAAAATAATTACTATATGTTAAAATAATACCATTATATCAATTCTAACTCTGGATATAAAGCTTTTATATACAAAACGCCCCTTTAGAAATCAGTTCCTAAGGGGTTGTTTTTATCTTGCTACTTGTGTATTTTCTTCTGCTTTTACTTTCTTCGCCTTCTTACCTGAACTACTCAATCGTCGTTTACTATCTCGGATTGTATTGAGGTCTTTGAGGAGTTTGGTCAGGTGTTCTTTTTCAGGGTAGGCTTCTGCGCTGGCTGCGGTATAGCGCATAAGGAGGTCATAGATGCTGGTCAGTTTGGTACGGACTTGTCTGGTCTTGCCGACTTTCTTGGCAGACTTATGCGCACGCGCCTGACTTTCCACCTTATCATACTCTTCCTGCACACTGATCACCGCCGTCAGCATAGGTGTCAATCCTAGACTGGTAACCGCTGTCTGGTAGGGTTCGTCGCTTAGGGTTTTGAGCAGACTCTTGATTTCTGCCGTTTCCACATCATTGCTGTGCTTGGTGATATCCTTGTACTTGGAAAAAACTGGTTTCAGAGTCTCATGGGCTTTTTTGAGCTTGGTCTCCTTAATCTTAGAAAACCCTCTATGAAGAGTAAAGAGACCGACTAGGGTGCTATCACGATTGCGATCTGCTTCTGTTAGGTAAGTAGACCCTTTCTTTTCTACACTAGCAAGTTGTTCCTGAAAGTCTGCTAGTTTGGTCTTAGATGCTTAGCATACATAGACTCATCCTTATGTGGCTTAGTAAAGACTTCTAGGACTCGACTTGTATCAATCATCAAGCTTTCAAATTCTCGATTAGTAAAGTTAGTATAGATTAGCGGACGGATGTTATAAGTTTTTGTCATGTTGTGACCTTTCTATTTTTAATGATTATTTTCTATTTGTTCAAACCAATAATGGAACAATTCTGCTAAATAAAGTTGCGGCTGATTTGTCTTTACGATACTTCTTTGTCTATCCTTTGGAACCAAAGAACTTTCCTCTGTTTTATAGGCCTGTATTAAAATAGCTACGATTCCAATTAGACAGATCACCAAAAAGCTATGAATCCAATCATAATCAACTGTTTTGCTTTTCTTCACCATAATTTCCCCTTTAAGTTTATAGATAAATAGTAACAAATAAAAATGAAAATTTAAGCATCGTTGGCTCAACTGACTCTTTTTTCAGCTCAACAACACACTTTTAGAATTTTTGTAACGTTCACAGGACAAATCTGACATTTCAAAAAGAAAAAATCCCTATCTGACTGGACAAATACCTTGTCTGTCAGATAGAGACTTTTACTATTTTTAGATTTTAACCTTTCTAGCTTTAGAATACATATAAACTTTGGGTGATTCATATTTACGAGACTTCGAAGGGCTACCTCCCCACTCTCAACGGCTCAATCACCTTTTCGATCAGTTGGGTATAGGCTTCTTTGATTTGTTTTTTGTAGCTGAGTGGGTTGAGGGCGTCTGCTACTTCTGCCTTGTAGTCTTTGTAGCGTTGGCTCTTGGTCAGCTGGCTTTCGCCTGCTTGTTTTTTGGCGCCTTTGCGGTAGTGTTGGATATAGTAGCGGAGTTCGTCGGCTCCGATAAACCAGTTTTTAGCAAAGCTTACGATATGGCTATCGATGATGGATTCTATCATCTGGTCCAGAATATTGGCGATGGATTGACCTCTGTAGCGGTCTGGATTTGCCTGTACTTCTTGCCAAAGATCTGAGATGATCTGTGCAAGGTTTGGATTGGTCTTCTCCAGACTTTGGATATAGGTATCCACTGCTTCTATGTCCTGTGAGCTGAGACTCTTTTTCTGACTCTGCTCTTGCTCGATCAGGCTTTGGATCAAGGTCAAGATATAGGCGTAGTTAATCTCATCGACTTGAATAGACTCCAGTTCGTAGTGGATATCCAATGGCTCCCCATCCTCATTACCATCTTCTGAACGACTTTTAAGTTCAGCAAGGATGTTTTTGTAGAGACCGAGATAGGCTTCGAGCAATTCATCATCTAAGCCAGTCTCTTGGTAAATCTCAACTTCATCATACTCCTTGTATACTCGGATAGAAGCTAGATACTTATCAAACGCTTGATAGGCTTTGGCGACCTTACGGAGCTGCGCCGTTGGAGCCTGCTCGAGGGCGACTCCTTCTTCTTCGAAGTCTGTGACTTGGCCTTTAAACTCTGCCCAGGCTTTTAAGAAGTTGCGTTTCTCCTCTTCCCAGCTTGGCGCTAGGACATCATTTTCTCCACCATTTGAGTAGAGTTTAAGGGCATTATCTACTGCTTCCTTAAAAGCTAGGGGCTTTTGGAAAGTGATGATATGACCATAGGTTTTACTGGAGTCAAAGATGCGATTGGTTCGACTAAAGGCCTGAATCAAGTCCTGCGGTTGCATGGGCTTTCTGTCGATAAAGAGAGTCGACAAACAAGGGGCATCAAATCCCGTTAAGAGACGATTGACAACGATAACTAAGTCCAACTGCTCATTGCGATAGAGATATTTATCTTGCTTACGGGCAAGGCGGTTATTAACATCAGTGTTAAAACCACGAAGATCCGCCATGGTAAAGTGAGTACCAAACTCTTGTTTATAGTCTTCTAAGACTTGCTTCATATGGTCTTGGTTGGCTCTTGAGTCTTCCTCGTTTTCTGTGACAGAGTAGGTAATGGTAAATTTTGGAAAGTCTGGAAGGACCATCTTGACTCTCTCAGATACCTTGACTCGTGTTTGACCAGCCTTGACTCTTTTGAGAAGGTCATAGTAGGCTTGGGCTTGAGGGATGGACTTGACGGTTAGAATAGCATTGTAGGTATTACCCACACCTTTTTGAAAGCCTAGTTGTTGGCGCGATTTATTGATAATGGCATCCAAAACTTCCAGCATATGCTCCTCATTCTCGTAGACGGTATCTGGTATTTCACTTTCAGCCTTATCTGTGATGATGGTATTGCGGTAGTCGACCTTAAAGCCTAAGACAGCTCCATCATGGATGGCTTCCTTGACCGTGTATTCATGTAGGCGGTCGCCATACTGTTGGTGTGTAGTCTGAGCCAGGTCTCCCACTTGTTTGCGTTTGTTTTCCTTAAAGATCGGAGTCCCTGTAAAACCATACCAGAGTGAGTTTTTGAAGTAGGCCTTGATCTCTTTTTGCGTCTGTGGCGTAACAGCCCGGTGGCACTCATCCACAACAAAAGCTACACGGAGGTCCTTGATTTTTTCCGAATCTTTTTGATATTTACCTTCTCCAAACTTGCGCATCATGGTTGTGATTTTCTGGATAGTCGTCACAATCACACGCTTATCGTTTCCAGCCAAACGCTTGACCAATTCATGCGTATTGTCCGTCTCGTCGATGTCGATGACATCATTGGCCGCATAAGAGAGAAAGGACGAGGTCGTCTGCTGGTCCAGGTCTCTGCGGTCGACGACAAATATGGTCTTTTGAATGGCTGGAATCTGCAAGAGATTGCGAGCCACCTTGTAAGAGGTCAGGGTCTTGCCTGATCCGGTCGTATGCCAGATATAGCCCGACTCTTGACGGCGAGAGGCTTCCTGCACTGCTTCGATTGCGTGTATCTGGTAGGGGCGCAGGAGGATGAGGGCTTTCTTGCTATCGTCGATGACTGAGTACTGCATGACCATCTGATGGGCACGAGGGATGGAGAGGACCTCATGAGCAAAGTTATTGAGATCGATCATAGGCTGGTTATCCTTGTCCACCCACTTGGTCAGAAATTGTTTGTTTAGCTTACTTTCACGGGCTGCAGCGATATAGCGAGTGTCGACTTTATTGGTCACGACAAACATCTGCAAGCTGGAGTAAATACCCCGGAACTTGCCTTCACGGTCGTACTTTTTGATCTGATGAAAGGCATCTAGAAAGGCCACTCGGGGACTCTTGAGTTCGATATGGATGAGAGGCAGGCCATTGATCAGAAGGGTCGTATCCATCCGTCGATCCTGGTCTAGCGGATAGGCCTTGTCTCGTTCGACTTGGTTGACCACTTCATAGCTCGACTTACCAGCTGCGATATTGTCCCGCCAGATGACCGCTAAACGGATAGTCCCTAGACTAGCATCTTCTCGCTGGACTTCTACTTTGGCAATCCCATTTTCACCCGCTAGCCACTTGGCTGCTTCATAGTAGCTGACAAAGTTGAGCTGGTTCTTGATCTGGCGTTTTTCCTGCTCGGTCAAGGGATGGTCCGCCAGCAAGGCGACATTATTTTGCGCTAACTTCTCAAAAAAGTTGTCCCATAATTGACCTTCATTTTTTAAATCTGGGCGATAGGTCCACTGGCTCTCACCAGAGGTTAGCTGGTCGATTAATTGACGTTCTATCTCAAGTTCTGGAGTAACTGCTGGCATGACTTATCCTTTCAAAACTGTCGTAATCCCTTACATTATAGCATTTTCAAGATTTCTTTCATAGTTTTGGGAAAGTTCGAATAAAAAAACACAGCTTGGTGCCATGTTTTTATCATCTATTTACTCCCCCCTATAAATCGTAAACCCTGTGGCTTGTTGGTTAGCCATGATGGTCATGTCTGAAACCTGGACGCGTCGTGGTTGCTTGGTAACGTAGAGGACAGCATCCGCAATATCTTGGGCTTGGAGGGCTTCCAAACCTTGATAAACCTTGGCTGCCTTGTCCTTGTCACCGTGAAAGCGAACTTGTGAAAAGTCGGTCTCAACGATACCGGGCTGAATGGTTGTCACCTTGATATCTGTGGCAATGGTATCAATACGCAAACCATCGCTGAAAGTTTTCACTGCGGCCTTGGTAGCTGAATACACAGCTGCACCTGCATAGGCATAGATGCCCGCCGTAGAGCCCATATTGATGATATGGCCCTCATTGGCAGCTACCATGCTTGGCAAAATCTGACGTGTCACCATCATCAAGCCCTTGACATTGGTGTCGAGCATGGTCAGCAGATCCCACTCTTCATAGTCTTGATAAGCTGTTAGGCCTAGTGCCAGGCCTGCATTATTGACTAAAACATGGACTTGCCCCACACTTTTGAGAATGGCTTGGCAAACATCCTTGACCATGTCCATATCGGTAACATCCAGTGCAAAAGTCCAAACTTTTTGATTGGGATAGGTTGCTTGGAGCTCTTCTTTCAAGGCTTGAAGACGCTCCACACGGCGACCTGTTAGGATAAGATTTTCTCCCTCTTTAGCAAAGGCACGCGCCGTTGCTTCGCCAATTCCTGATGTTGCTCCTGTAATAAGTACGTTTTTAGGCATGATATCCTCCACTCCTATAGTCCAGCTGCCCCTAATCGTTATTTGTCAATTCACCCAACTTCTTGATAAAATCAGGAAGTTCAAGCTTGGGCAGGCTAGATTTCTTGTCCCCTGACTTCCAAAATATCGAGAGTAATTGGTTGAAACCGACTTGAAGAACCTTTTTTTGTTGGTCAGTAAGATTGCCAAATTCTTGCAACAGTTGACCTAGCTTAGGGAGAGTTTTGATACTAATATCGTCTAGACTCTCAATTCCAGAATCAAGAATGGTATCAAAGAACAAATCACAGACTTGCTTGAGTTGTTGATTGGGCAAGGTCTCAATCCACTCTTGGAAGGTTTCTTCCAAACGTTGACTCAACTCTGTTGGCTGGTTCTCATAAACAAAATCATTTGCCACTAAATCAACCTCCCAAGTCAAGGCGTTATGTTGAGCAAATCCAATGCCTTCTGCTGCGACTAGCTGGGCAGGCCTATCCCAATAGAGCATAACCCCCACAACAGAATCTTGAGGTCTAATAACTGTCATCCTGGCTTTTAACTCTTGGTAAGAAGGCTTCTCTAAGAGGGACTTCATCAAACCTGGGGAATCTAGGAGCAAAAGCTCTGCTATTTGCTCACGTAGAGCAGTCGAGCCTTGAACAGCCGCATAGAGGGCAAGATTACCACCCTTGGAATGTCCAGAAACAGCGATATGGCCACTGAGTTTTGGCAAGTGCTCAGACAGAAAGGCAATAGCTGAGCGATGGGCTGGAATTTCCCGACTGTAGGTCAGCTGAAAATCCTCCTTCCAGCCAATAACACTATCATCTGTCCCACGAAAAACAATCTGTTGGTAGTCCAGTTCAGGCAGGCTAAAAATCATGGCTGCAAACTGCTTTTCGACTTCCTTGTCCAAGACACTACAGTAGTCACTTAGATTAAGTCCAGCGAAACGCTTCGACCTGACCATGGCTTCAGCCAAATCTACCCGTTCCTTAGTCACCATGAAGGTATACTCAGGATTTAGCTCTTTATCCTCGGCATAGTCATGTAAATTGATGGTTTTCTGTAAATCACTTGCTGTGAGGCATTTTTCATAAGTCAGGTAGCCAATTTCATTGATGCAAACCTTATCCAAGATATTAAGTGGCTCTTGGTCAAAAGGCATATCCTTAACCTTTTCAAGATAATCGATTAGATTAGACATAGTAATCTCCTTGAAGTCTTTCTTACTTTGATTTTACTAGAATTTTCAAAAAATTGTTAGTGAAAAATGTGATATGATAAGAGAGATTATTTATTAGGAAAAGGAATCTTATGACTATTTCACGATTTTACCGTATTTTACTAGCTCTTTGTGGACTGGTAGGAGTCTCTATCCAAATCCATGATGATGGTTGGGGCATGCTACTCTATTACACTGTTTTGTCCAATATCCTCGTCTTTTCTAGTTTGATTTTCTTTATCATCTATGACTTTAAAAAAGGGGATGCGACGACTAACACAAAACTCTTGCGTTACAAGGGTGGTGTAACCATGGCCATCCTCATCACTGGAGTCATCTATCACATCCTCTTGGCTCCTATTACAGAACCTGAGAAATTCTGGACCCTCCGCAATTTCTTGGTTCACTATATTGTCCCTTGGGGATTGGTGCTTGATACCCTCATTTTCGATGCTAAGAAAGCCTACCGTCTCCGTGAACCAATTTACTGGTCAGTGGTCCCTCTGTCTTACTTTGCCTTTGCCCTTCTAAATGGCTTGGTTCTAAAACTCCCAATCCCAGGTGCCAAAGATAGCCCCTTCGCCTACTTCTTTATCAATGTCAATAAATTTGGTTGGAACAAGGTCTTGGTAAATGTCCTAGTCATCAGTGCCGGGTATATCGCTGTCGGCTATCTCTTGTACCTCTTGAAAAAATTTATCGGTCGTAAACCATCATAAAATACAAACTGAGCCCCAAAAGGAACTCAGTTTTTTCTATTGCAATAAACCCAATTTCTCAAAAGCCTTGTAGAGGCCATCAGCTTCAACATCGTCTGTTACAAAGTCTGCCATAGCCAAGATTTCTGGCCCACCATTTCCCATGGCAACCCCAACCTCACAGTATTCCAACATAGGGATATCAATCTTGGCATCGCCAAAAGCAATGGTCTCCGAACGCTCAGCCCCCAAATGTTCCAAAAGGACATCGATGGCATGGGCCTTGTTAATATCCTTAACACCTAGATCACCAAACAAGGCTGTTTCACCTCGACCTCCCCAAGTATGGGCTTCAAGCTGTGGAAAAGCTTCTTTTGAATCTAAATGGTCCTGATAGGATTCTAAAACGAAACTGACCTTGTTTAGGTCATCACGGTAGAGTTCTCTACCATACTGAAGGCCATGAAGAAAATCTTCTGGTTCCTTACCAGCGACAGACTCTTCTGACTGCCCCTTTTGAATGGCATAAGTCTTAAGTGTCTCACGTGCCCGCTCCCGGAAATCAGGACTGGCAAATAGACCGTTATTACTCTCAAGATAAAAAGCTAGATGACGTTGGGTCAACCAATCCACAATCTTAGCCGCATCTTCCTTAGAAATCAGCTGATGCATGAGGACTTGGCCATGATGCTCTACATAAGAGCCATTACCACCAATCATCCCATCCAAGCCAATTTCCCATAATTCTGGTTGCATTTCTGCCTTGCTACGACCAGTACAAACATAGACCAGATGGCCATTTTTACGGGCCTGACGAATAGCCTTTACTGCTGATTCTGGAATACGGTTATGATAATCCACCAAGGTCCCATCAACATCTAAAAAAATAAGTTTTGACATGTTTTCACCTCGAGTCTTCTTTTACTTTATTATACCCTGATACTGCTATAAGAGATACTACTATCCTCAGACAAACTGATACTATCCTACGATAGTATTCTTCTCAATCCAATGCATTGCCATTTCTCTTGAAAGAAGCTATGATGAAGGTATGAATGATTTAAAAACACTACTGAATCACCTACCCTATAAATTAGCAGCCTATGATGCTCAAGGAAACTTTCTCTACGACAACGGTGGCGCTGACGGTAGTTTCTTTCCCCGTGAAGATGAAAATCTGCCTGATTGGATCATGTCTGAAGTTCTAGCCTCTCCTACCAAAGAAAGAAGTTTTCAGATTCCAACTGACAGTTTTAATCAAGTCCTTATCCAGACCTACCAAGCTGCTATCGACAACGAAGGAAAGGTACTAGGATTTTGGGAAACCATTTATGATTTGAAGCAACCTCTCAAGACCTATCTGGATAACTCTGCTCAAGCTCTTGTCGCCTGGTCTGATGCCACTAGTGGCGCTAGTTTCAAGGAGGAAACTGACTTTTAAGCTAAATTTCTTGCTTTAATAAATGAAAAATTCACTTAATTCAAGACTAGCTCAAAACACCCTTATTCATAAAATGTGCCTAAGTCAGCACTACAAAGGCTTTTTGGAAATCAGTCACTTTAATATCTCTCACAGAATTTATAAACACTCTATTTTGCATTTTTGCACTATTTAAGGTAAAATGGGAGTAATGAGAAAAAGAATAAAACCGATCGTTGTTTACGTGGTTCTAGCTCTTTTAGGATTAGCATTAGTTATTGCAAATATTCACAATACGTCCAAACAGCAGGCGCATCTCCAAAACGTGAAATCTGCTCTTCCTTATGCTACTACACCAAAAACAACAACCAGTAGTACATCTAGCAGTTCCGACGAGGAGCTGATACTCAATCCCATTATCGACCTTTCGGGGTGGCAACTACCTCAGGATATCGATTACGATGTCTTGTCAAATCATATTTCTGGTGCTATTATCCGCGTCTTCGGTGGATCACAGATTAGTAAGGATAGCAATGCCGCTAGTTCGAATGGGGTCGACAAATCTTTTAAAACACATATCAAAGAACTCAAAAAACGTGACGTTCCAGTTGCCGTCTATTCCTACGCTCAAGGTACTTCTGTTAAAGAGATGAAGGAAGAAGCTCGTATTTTCTACAAAAATGCTTCTCCATATAAACCTACCTATTATTGGATTGACGTTGAAGAAGAAACCATGTCTAACATGGAGCAAGGTGTCCAAGCCTTTCTCGCTGAGCTCAAACGTCTAGGAGCTGAAAACGTTGGTCTCTATATTGGTGCTTATTTCATGCTTGAGCAAGAAGTTTCAACTAAAAACTTTGATGCTGTTTGGATTCCAGCCTACGGTACCGATTCTGGTTATTACGAGGCTTTACCAAACACTGAAATCGACTATGACCTTCACCAGTATACGTCTCAAGGAAGCCTTCCAGGTTTCGACAACATCCTAGATCTTAACCAAATCAATCCAGAGAAAAACAAACGTAAAACCTTTGAAAAACTCTTTGGTAAGATTAAGCAAAAACCAACTAAAAATAAGAAGACTACTTCGACAAGTTCATCTAGTAGTCAGTAAAAACCAGTGTCTAAGGCACTGGTTTTCTTCTTGTCAAATTGGTTTAGGCGTGTTCGGACGAATGTGTTATAATGGATGGTAGAAATGTATAACTTTAAAAGGAGATATGACAATGGCTAAGAAAGGCAAAGTCAAGAAAACCTTGGTTGACCAAATTCTTGATAAAGCTAAAATTGACCATGATAGCTTATCCTTCAATGGTTTAGAAGGAGAGCTTCCAGAAGATGTGGCACGTGAGAGCATTTATAAAACCCTCGCCCTTAAGGGAGATAAGACAGGACCAGTCATCGGCATCGTCCCTATCACCGAGCACCTGTCTGAAAAGAAATTAGCTAAAATTTCAGGGAACAAGAAAGTTCAAATGATTCCACAAAAGGATCTCCAAAAAACGACTGGCTATGTTCACGGAGCCAACAACCCAGTGGGAATTCGCCAAAAACACAATTTCCCTATTTACATCGATCAGTCTGCCCAAGAAGCTGGTTTCCTTATTGTCTCAGCGGGAGAAATTGGGCGCTCTATCCGTATCAATAGTCAAGAACTTGCTGATTTTGTTAATGCTGAATTTGCTGATATTAAGGAGTAATCATGAAACTGTATTTTGTACGTCACGGTAAAACTGAGTGGAACTTGGAAGGCCGACTTCAAGGCGCCAAGGGAGACTCGCCTTTGCTTAAAGAATCTGTTGAACAAGTACGTGAGCTAGGTCACTATCTTAGTGACACTCATTTTGACTTGGTCTTCTCAAGTGACCTACCACGTGCTAAAAAAACTACAGAGCTCATCATGGAGTCTCAAAAACCTAAAGCTAAAGTTACCTACACTAAAGCTTTGCGTGAATGGCAGCTTGGCAAACTGGAAGGACAAAAAATTTCACTCGTTCAGGCCATCTATCCAAAAGAAATGGATGCCTTCCGTCATAACCTAGCCAACTTCCGTGCTAATGACTTCCAAGCTGAATCTGTTTACCAGACAACCAAACGTGTGGCCGAATTTGTCAAAACACTTAAAGATAGTGATGCTAAAAATGTCCTCATTGTTGGTCACGGAGCTAACCTAACAGCTTCTATCCGTACCCTCCTTGGTTTTGAACCTGGTCTTCTTCGTAAGGCAGGAGGTCTTGACAATGCTTCTGTCACTATTCTCGAAACCAATGATTTCGAGCACTTCACTCTCAAATGTTGGAATGATACATCTTATATGGATGAACAAAACAAGATTAGCTAAAATCATCGACTAACTTCATAAGACAAGCGATCCTGGTCAAGGGTCGCTTTTTTGCACTCAAAAAGCTCTTAAAGCCCACTACTTCAAGAGCTTCACCGCCATTATTTCCAACTCGGTTCCTCTGGCAAACGGTCTAATTCAACACCAAATCCTCGAGCCAAATCATCTAATTCCTTTTCGAAAACGTCTAGTTCCTGTAAGACAAGATCATACTGTCCTTCAGACAATAAACGCTTAAAACGAAGACCACGACTCAAAACAAATTCCATATCTATTTTGACAGTTCTATGAACATGTTCCCAATAGTTGTTAGCAAACTCTCGTTGCTTTTCTTCAGTATTAAGGTGGTCTGCTAATGCATTATAGGAATCCCAGGCAAGGCACTTCATCTGCTCTGCATCTCTAACACCTTTAAAGAGATCGTCACGTTTAGCTTCGAGTGCTTCTACCTCTTTTCTCAATGCATCACGTTCAGCACTTAGTGCTTCAATATCATCTTTCAAGTTGTTAATTTCTGACATTTTCAAACTCCTTATCTCACGTTCTAGACAATAAAACGGCCATACGAGGCCGCTCTATCATCTTCCATATTTCATACGAAGGATTTTTTCCTGATTAGCATTCAAACGAAGAAGGATAACCACTTTATCAATACTCATATTGCTCTCAAGAAGACGTTCAGCCGCCATCATAAGACCATTATTGATACCTAGTTGAAGGACTGGATTTTCATTATCATTGATATCAAAGATATATTTGTTATTTGGAAGGTCGAAAAGAACTTTCACCGCTCCAAAGAGTTGCTCAAAACTATCAATTTCCAAGTCAAAGACTGGCTTAGTACCTGGTTTAAGGCTACGTCCACGGTGGTTAAACCACATAGAATGCCAACCACCATTGAAGGCCCCCATGACATCATTGTCATAAGAATCTCCAACATAGAGCGTCGTCGATGGATTCATGTCAAATTGCTCAGCTGCGAGGTTGAAGATTTCCTTCTCAGGCTTTTGGAAACCTGTCGCCTGACTGACGATGACACGCTTAGGATCAACGTAATCATAAAGTCCCAACTTCTTAACCTTTTTAAGTTGATGCTCTGTTGGTCCATTGGTAATAATCCCCATAGGAACATTTTTTTCTTTAAGGAAATCAAGGGTCATGCGCATTTCATCAAGCATGGTGATATTCTCCAATTCATGCTCGTAAACCTCTTGGAAATGGTTACCCGTTTCTTCATCAATTTCACGATAGCCAAACTCCAAAAGGGTCTCTTTACAGCGCCAAAAACGGAAATACTCGGTTGTCCACTCACCTGCCATTACACGTGGAAAACCAACATCAGAATAGTGGCGGAAACGAATGTAGGCTTGATTCATGTGACTCATATCAAAGTCAGGGAAACATTTTTCCATGGCAATACGATAAGGTGCCTGTTGGTCGTAAATAGTATCGTCAACGTCAAAAACAATAGAGGTAATCATCTGTCCGTTCTTTCTTATATCATTCTCTTGTCAGAGACTTAGGTAAATTAAGAGATCTAACAACTAAACTGCAATATCAGTCAGCTCCTAATTTAATCTTCAGTCTTGCAAAAGTAAACTTTAAGTCAACTGTCTTGGGGCAATCTTACTCGTCTATTTTTTATCAGAATGCAATTGCCCAAACAGTCTTATTATACCGTTTTTACCCTTTCTTTTCAATTTTTGACCCCACTTAAGAAAAGATTATTCGTGTTTTGAAGATAGAAAAAGGTTTGGAACAATTTGTCCCAAACCTAATGCATCTTGTCATATTTAGACGCTTATTTAATTTCTTTGAAAGTCATTTTTTGTTTGACTTCACCCTGACCACCTTTGGCAATCTGGTAATAGAAATCTTTTGATGTGAAGTGGTCACCATAAGCAAAGACCTTGTTGTACTGCCATTGCGACAATTGATCGTCTTCTTTTTTACCAAGAGTCAATGTTGTTTTTGTCACACTGTATTCCCACTTAGCTGTTTGGTCATTATAGGCCTTGTCAAAGTCAGTCTGACTCTTAGCAGCATTAACCACTGTCGTACGATCTTGACTCACAAGTGCCTTGTTCCCGCCTTCTTGGAAGGCTACGTACATGACACGATTATTGACCTCACCATTTAGAGAACTTGAGTATTGGTAAACCTTACCAGGTACAACACTATCCAAATGGTGTGTTCCCCAGTAATAGAAAGCACCAAATCCAGCTCCCGTAACCAAGAGACAAGCGAGAACGACACTAATAATGATATTTCTCTTTGACATGTCTTGCCATCTCTATTCGTCACCAGTTAGGTCAGAGAAAGTTGCCTCTGAGTCCGTTTCAGTATGGCTTGAAGAACTTGATGATGAACGTTCAAGGCTTGATGAGCTTGAACTCATGCGTGTTTCTGTTTGAGAATCATCACTTGATGACGCCTTAGATTCTGAAGATTTTTCAGTGCTTGATGATGAACTTTCTTTTTCTTTGTAAACATCAACGTTGAAAGCCCACTTATCACCCTTATAACTTACCTGAATTTGAGCATATTTTGACTTGATAAGATCTGACATCTTACTATCCCTGTTAAGAGCGTCATAAATCTTTTGAGCAAGAGCCTTGGCATTAGCTTCCGTTTTGGCACCATCTTTAGGTCCATCAACAATATCTTTAGCCTTTGGCGTTTCACCTTGAAGGTAGAGAGCTGTGCTTTCAGTGTCCTTCTTAGCTGTAGCATTTACACCAGTCTTATCATCTGCATGTGAGAAGAAAGTCCATGCTGGACCACCTGAACGATTTTGTCGATAAATATTTGAGAATTCTTCTTGAACCTTGTCTTGGAAAGCATCATCAGTCAATTCTTTTTCCTTAGAACTTTCTGTACTTGCTTTACTTTCACTACTGCTTGCTGTTGAGCTTGATGCAGAAGATGAAGATGAAGATCCACTTGTTGAACTTGATGAAGCATCTTTAGATTCAGATGATGATGAAGAAGAGTCCTTGCCATCTTTAGAATCTTTAGTATCTTTGTCTTTATCGTTGTTATTGTTTGTAGTGCTATTTGAGAATGAAACGCTATTGTCAGAATTATCTGGAGCGTAAATCACTGTATTCTTAGAATGGTCATCAGAGACAAAAGTGCTGTTATTGATAATCACTCGGTTGTTATCACCGTAGTAGTTGTTGATAACAATCTTAGAATGTGCACAACGGTAACCATTACCAGTCACATGGTAACCTGCTGGGACATCACCATCACGTTTCAAGATGAGGACGTCACCTGCGAAGATAAGGTCAATATTCTGAATATTATTATCATAGGCTAATTTCTCAATAGAAATTCCAGTTGCTTGAGAGATACCCCACAAGGTATCTCCCCATTGAATCACGTACTGTTGGCCATCTAACTGCTGTGGATTGATATTCTGAGTTGTCAAATTATTTGTAATTTGTTCAGGTGTGCTGGCAATCCAGTTTGTAATATCAGCAGCGTGAGCACTCGTTTGATTTTGATAAAAGCTATCTGCTAACACAGATACCGTAGGCATCCCAATAGGTGCTAGTAAAGCGCCAAGCATCACGGCTTTACTAACATAATTTTTCTTTTTCATCGTATTTCCTCCTTATATCATACGAAACTTACTTTGCTATTGTACACCCTTTTTATTATATTTGTCAATAAATTCTATAACTTTCTAATCAAAGATTAATGCTAGTTAACGATTTGTCCTAAAAATAGACAAATCCTAGCTTTATTTATCTGACATTTAATCATTTGTCCTATCTTTAGAAGGTGATTTATGATACAATAATTACGACTATTTTATGGAGGACTAACATGTCAAATCAACACATGGAAGAATTAAACGATCAACAGATTGTCCGTCGTGAAAAAATGGCGGCCTTGGCTGAACAAGGAATCGATCCTTTTGGTAAGCGATTCGAACGCACAGCTACATCTGGTCAATTAAAAGAAAAATACGCTGACAAAACAAAAGAAGAATTGCACGAAATCAACGAAACTGCTACAATCGCAGGTCGTTTGATGACTAAACGTGGTAAAGGTAAAGTTGGCTTCGCACACATCCAAGACCGCGATGGTCAAATCCAAATCTACGTACGTAAAGATGCTGTCGGTGAAGAAAACTACGACATCTTCAAGAAAGCTGACCTTGGTGACTTCCTCGGCGTCGAAGGTGAAGTTATGCGTACAGATATGGGAGAACTTTCTATCAAGGCTACTCATATCACGCACTTGTCTAAAGCCCTTCGCCCATTGCCTGAGAAATTCCACGGACTTTCAGACGTTGAAACCATCTACCGTAAACGTTACCTCGATTTGATTTCTAACCGTGAAAGCTTTGACCGCTTTGTCACACGTTCAAAAATCATTTCTGAAATCCGTCGCTACCTCGATGCTCAAGGTTTCCTTGAAGTCGAAACACCTGTTCTTCACAATGAAGCTGGTGGTGCTGCTGCTAAGCCTTTCATCACTCACCACAATGCACAAAACATCGACATGGTACTTCGTATCGCGACTGAGCTCCACCTCAAACGTCTCATTGTTGGTGGTATGGAACGTGTTTACGAAATCGGACGTATCTTCCGTAACGAAGGTATGGATGCCACTCACAACCCTGAGTTCACATCTATCGAAGTTTACCAAGCTTACGCTGATTTCCACGATATCATGAACTTGACTGAAGGTATCATCCAACACGCTGCTAAAGCGGTTAAAGGTGATGGACCTATCAACTACCAAGGAACTGAAATCAAGATCAACGAACCATTCAAACGCATCCACATGGTTGATGCAATCAAGGAAATCACTGGCGTTGACTTCTGGCAAGATATGACTTTGGATGAAGCCAAAGCAATCGCTGCAGAAAAGAATGTTCCAGTTGAAAAACACTACACTGAAGTTGGTCACATCATCAACGCCTTCTTCGAAGAATTCGTTGAAGAAACATTGATTCAACCAACTTTCATTTACGGTCACCCAGTTGCTGTGTCTCCATTGGCTAAGAAAAACCCAGAAGATCCACGCTTCACTGACCGTTTCGAGCTCTTCATCATGACAAAAGAGTACGGAAATGCCTTCACCGAATTGAACGACCCAATCGATCAATTGTCACGTTTCGAAGCACAAGCTGCTGCTAAAGAACTCGGTGACGACGAAGCAACAGGCATCGACTACGACTACGTTGAAGCCCTCGAATACGGTATGCCACCAACAGGTGGACTCGGAATCGGTATCGACCGTCTCTGCATGCTCCTCACTGATACAACAACTATCCGTGATGTCTTGTTGTTCCCAACGATGAAATAATAATCATATCCCATTATTGAATAATGGGATATTTTTATATGAGGTATAAACGTGTTTAAAAAAATGAAGTCCCTTTTTAAGAAAAAATCAACTGTGGTTGAACAGTCTGAGACAAAGATCGAAAAAAGTCAATTAGACTTACCCATAGACCGTGCAGATTATTTCTTCGAACACGCACTTGTATTTTATTGTGAAGAAAATGATATCCCGTCAGAAAAACTAAGCCAATCAGACATGCTAGAGATTAGTAAAAGAGCTGCTTTTCATCTCAGTATCTTCGTCGCCTGGCTAGCAAAACATGATTTTCTGAATCTCCAAAGTGATGGATTTAACCTTGAGGATGCACAAAAACTCAAGAATGAAACGATTACGGGTACAGACTATCTCTTTAAACATCTTGATGAAAAACTCTATTCAACTGATATCAGTAACACACTCCTTCCCTTCATCTCTGATTTTTATGAAGATTACATGGATTTCTGTTATACAGTCTTGGTTGATGATGTTGCTAGAACTGAATTTGACTGGAAAATCTATCACTTGGTTGAAGATGATATTGACGAGATGTTCAGCCAATATAAAAGTCACATCAGATAATATTAAAAAACGCTTCCCTCAATCAAGAGAAGCATTTTCTTATTTCCAAAATTTTGCCTTTGAAGCTGCGACCCAAGCTGACAAACAAGCAAGGGCTACTACTGCATAGATAGCGTATTGTTTCGCAGGATAGAGCCAGGCTTTGTTTTCTTCATGCCAGCGAGACTTCCAAAGGCCGATGTAATCGCCCGTCATTCCAGGATTTTTAAGGCGCTCCATGTAGTTGGCAGGTAGGTTATCTGGCTGATTCATCTGCACGTTAATGATAAAGATAACCAAAGCAAGCGCAATGACAACTAGGAGTGCCAGGGTAATCTTTTTCTTAGCTGTTAGTTGAAATGTTTTCAATTATTTTTTCTCCCTCATCTATGAAATCATCTACTCTTATAGTTTAATATAAAAAGACAATTCTGAAAAGTCGTCTATGACATCAATGAAGGATAAGTCAGTACCTTTCAAAACCTTGCACATCTTCCTCATAGTGTTATAATAAAATTGTCGGTCTGTCTAGAAATAATGCAACTTTTAGGCAGAATGACTTAGAAAGAGGTGTTTATGACATCTTCAAAAAAGGTTTCCCTTTCTGAGGTAAACCAATCCATAGATACACCAAATAATAATCGTTTTTGGCAAAATCTTAAGGCTTTCTTGGGACCTGGGGCTCTCGTGGCCGTGGGTTACATGGATCCAGGGAACTGGATTACCAGTGTCGTCGGTGGGGCGACCTACAAGTATAGTCTTCTTTTTGTCATCTTAATTTCATCTTTAATCGCTATGCAGTTGCAACAAATGGCTGGAAAGTTAGGGATTGTGACTCAAATGGACCTGGCTCAAGCGACGGCCTACCACTCGCCCAAATGGTTGCGATACACGCTTTGGGTGATTCTGGAGCTTGCCTTAATGGCGACAGATTTGGCTGAGGTGCTTGGTTCTGCCATCGCACTTAACCTGCTCTTTGGTATTCCAATTATGGTTGCCATTCTGGTGACAGTCCTAGATGTCTTCCTACTCCTACTCATCATGAAGCTGGGATTCAAGAAAATCGAGGCTATTGTTTCAACCTTGATTTTGACCATCTTGGTTATCTTTGTCTACCTGGTAGCCTTGTCTGAGCCTAGTATTACGGGAATCCTCGAGGGTTATCTCCCTACGCCAGCGCTCTTTGAACCACATGCTGCTGGGCACACCAACCAGTTGACTTTGGCACTTGGGATTGTGGGTGCAACTGTTATGCCACATAACCTCTACTTGCACTCATCCTTGTCACAGACTCGTAAGGTTGACTATTCAGATGGTAAAGACGTGACCAAGGCTGTCCGTTTCATGACCTGGGATTCTAACATCCAGTTGACTTTGGCCTTTGTGGTTAACTCTCTCCTCTTGATTTTGGGAGCAGCTCTCTTCTTTGGTCACGCTTCTGATATTTCAGCCTTCTCACAAATGTACAATGCCCTCCAGGACTCTAAGATTGCTGGTGCGGTTGCTAGTTCAACACTTTCAACTCTCTTTGCCTTGGCACTCTTGGCTAGTGGTCAAAACTCTACCATTACTGGTACCCTAACTGGTCAGATTGTCATGGAAGGCTTCCTCCACATGAGGTTACCACAGTGGGTAATTCGTTTGTTCACACGTCTCTTCGCCTTGCTACCTGTTATCATTGTAGCCATTCTCTACGGCGATCAAGAAAAGACACTGGATCAACTCTTGGTTTATTCACAAGTATTCCTTTCAATTGCCTTGCCATTCTCAATTTTCCCTTTGATTTACTATACTTCAAAAAAATCACTCATGGGAAAACACGTCAATGCCAAGTGGAATACCTTCCTCGGTTATGCCATCGCTATTGTCCTAACCATTCTCAATCTCAAACTTATCTTTGATACGTTTTAAACAAAAAAATAAGGCCAGCGCCATGCTGACCTTGTTTTAGTTTTTGAAAGCGTCAACGAGAACTTGGAATTCTTCGTTGCTGAGGGTAATCCCCTTGCCCATCTTGGTATGGTCTGGACTCCATGTACGGATGTCATATTTAGCCGGTGCGCCATTAAAGCTCACACGATTGAGTTCCTTAGTCCAGCCCTTGTCATTCTCAGACAAGACCAAGAGTTTTTCTTCAATTTCAAATGAAAATTCTGCCATTTGCTTACCTCCACTAGCTTTATTCGTTTTTTTCTGTGAAAATTGTGTGTTTTAGAATGAAGTTATCCACAAAATTTCACCTTTCATGCTATAATTATTTTATCAAGAAACGAGGGAAATGACCATGATAAACTTTTTAGAAGCGGTAAAGCATCAGCTTCATCAGTTTGTGGAAACAGGTCACAGCAAACCTGTCCACCTAATGCAAAATCAGCTTATCAATGATATCTATCATGCTATTGATCATAACCAAATGGTCATGCTGACATCCAATCAGAAGACCTATAAGGGCTACATCAACCGTTATGACAGGGAGCGACAAGCCATCTTTATCGAGCAAGATAAGATTATCAGCATGATTGAACTTAAAGAAATCAAACGTCTAAAAATCATATCACAACGAGGTTAAGTTTATCAGTTAACCTCGTTTTATTATTTGGTTGACTATTTTAAAATCACTTGCTATAATAAGTTAACTATTTATTTAGAAAAGGTTAACTAAAAATGACACAAAATCGTACACTGTTACTTATTCTTCCAGCTTTTGGTGCTGCCATCATTGCTGCCCTAGCTCAAATCATCATTCCAATTGGAGCAGTTCCCATTACTCTGCAAACTTTTGCTGTCGGACTTGTTGCTGCCATCCTTAAACCAAGAGAGGCGACACTTGCTGCTACCCTCTACCTGATTCTAGGCGCCATTGGTCTACCAGTTTTTGCAGGTGGAGGCGGTGGACTCCAAGCCTTCTTTAGCCCTTCAGCTGGCTATTTGTTGGCCTATCCATTTTTCGCCTTTGTCACTTCAAAACTGACTCATGCTGAGACTCCTATTTGGAAAATCTTTGTGGCTTTTGTTTTGGGTGATGCACTTGTTTTTGTCGGTGGTATCCTCAGCCTGCACTTTCTCGGAAAGATGGGCTGGTCTGCAGCTGTAGCTGTTGGCTTGACACCCTTTATTATTCCTGACCTCTTAAAAGGTCTCATCGTCGCTTTGGTGACTAAGCCAGTCTTAAAAGCTCTTAAAAATCATAGTTACTTTAACTAAAAAAGATTGAAGACTTTGTTCATGTGAACAGAATCTTCAATCTTTTTATTTTTCAAAATAAATATCATAGTGCTTTGAACAAGCTGGGTTGAAGGCACTGTGACAATTGGGACAAGCTTCTACATCTTGATACTCCTCAATGGTCATCTCATGCCTACAAACGCCACAGATAAGGACCTTGTCCTGCTTCAATTGACAAGGATAAGCTCGAAAGCTATGTTCCTCCAAGCTATCATGACACTGATAACAGGCATAATACTTCAGACACTCAAAGCATTTTAAGGCAACAATATCTAGAAAGGAATGATAGTGTTGGCATCTACTCTGGTCATCTACTAGGAGGCCATTGATTTGTCTTGTCATTAGGCACGAACAGTTTTACTTGAACCGTCTTTTTGGTAGAGGTTAATCAAACCTTCTTTGGTTGAACGAATCATATCACCAGGTTTAACTTCTTGTGGGACAGTGATAGTAAGAAGTTCCATAGGGTTTGGTGCACGGTCAATCTTGTTACCATTAGCATCGTGAAGGTCTTTGATATCACATTCAAAATGACGGAAGCCTGGTCCGTAGAATTCAACGTGGTCACCTTCGAGAATAACGTTACGTTGACGGATTGTAGCTGTCATAGTGGCTGGATCAAAGTCTACTACTTCACCAACGAATTTGTATTGTGGAATCTTACGACGGGCACCAAAGAGTTGCTCGTTTTCTGTTGGTGTCTTGTAGTAGAAACCTGTTGCCAATTCACGTTGGGCAACTTTCCAGAGTTCGTTAATCAAATCATCTTTGATGGCGTAGAAGGCTTCTGCACTTTCCATGTAAGCGTCACAAGCAGCCTTGTAGCAGTTAGCAACTGTTGATACATAGTGGACAGATTTCATACGACCTTCGATTTTAAGGCTGTCAACACCATTATCGATAAGGTCTGGGATATTTTCAATCATACACATGTCAACAGCTGACATTGAGTATTCTTCAGGAACTTCACCGTGGATACTCTTTCGCTCTTGGCCGAATGGCATGTCGTAAAGATCATATTTCCAACGGCATGACTGTGAGCAACCACCACGGTTGGCATCACGGTCTGACATGTGGTTAGAAAGGGTACAGCGACCTGAGTATGAGATACACATAGCACCATGGACAAAGGCCTCAATTTCAAGGTCCGTACGTTTACGGATTTCAGCCAATTCCTCCATAGTAACCTCACGTGCCAAAACAACACGGGTCAAGCCATACTGTTTCCAAAAATGGAAGGTTTCAACGTTTGTCGCAGATGCTTGCGTTGACAAGTGGATATTAAGTCCTGGAGCGTAGGTTGAACAGATTTCAATCAAGGCTGGGTCAGATACGATAACGGCATCGAGTCCCATATCACGCAATTCACGGAACCACTCACCAGCTCCTTTTTCATTTCCTTCATGGGTAACCATGTTTGAGGCGACGTGCACATCAACACCTCGTGCGTGAGCGTATTCGATACCTTCGCGAAGCTCATCCATGGTAAAGTTTCCGGCACGGCTACGCAAACCATAGGCTTGTCCACCAACGAAAACAGCATCTGCGCCGTAATTTACAGCGACTTTCAATTTTTCCAAAGTCCCAGCAGGTACCAAAACCTCTGGGCGTTTTTTAGTTGTAGTCATAATTTCTCCAATTTGCAAGATTGTCGATTTTTGTTTTTAGAAGTCTCCTTCGTTCCCTGAAAATGGAAAACTCTCAAACGAAAGAGGAAGGATTATTATTTTACACGGTCAGGTTCATAATCATAGAAACCTGTGTCCAAACCACGGTTGGCTGGGTGTAATTTATGAATAGCCTCATCAAAGAGGAAGGCTTGATCTTGTGAAAATTCGCCAGCCTCGATGAGGTCACGAGCCTTCACAAAATACTCAGTGATTTTTACGAAGTTTTCACCTGGGCAATAAACACCGTCCAACTTCCAGTGGTCAAAACCATGTTCAACGAGCTCTGAAAGTTTAGTCATCATATCCAAGTCATTATTGGCAAAGATATGTGTTCCATGCAAGTCTTCGTAAACTGAGTAGTGAGAATCTGGGTCACCAGGCTCAGAAAGGAAGAGGTCACGTTCTTTGGTAACAGCTTCATCCGTTTTGATAAAGTTGTAGTAGTTTTGAAGAAGCGGACGTTTAGAGTGGTGAATGATACTTGCACCGTAAACCAAAACCTCGGCTGGAATTTGAAGATTTTCAGCCATGACGAAAAGTTCCGCAGACGGAATTTCACGAGCCAAAACAGCTTCAGAAGCTCCAGCTTGTTTGCCCCAGAAATTAATCTGACGGCTAGAGGTTACCATGGTTGAAGCATCATAAATCATTTTGAAGGGACGTTTGTCACGGTTACAGATGTAGAAAACCCCTGCATCACCAACCGTGATGTAATCTGCCTTGATTTCTTCAAGAAAATCAAGGTAGTCTGGAAGAGCATCCATCATACCTTGGTGCATGAGGGCGTTAACGGCAACAGTCAATTCCTTGCCAGACTCATGTACCAGCTCTGCAATCTTTCGCATCTCTGCGAATGAAAAAGGCTTAGGCAAACGAAGGCCAAAAGCTTTTTCGCCGATGTAAATACGATCTACGCCAAGTTCTAGGAGCTCACGTGCCTGCTCGTAGCTCTCAGCAGTCGCTGTAATCACTATTTTTTCCATAACTCACATTATAGCACAAATGATTTGATTTTTTTAGAATTTTTAGGTTTAAACAACCGTATCTAAATATTTTAAATTAGTTTTTAAATACTATAATTTTCACAAAAATCAAAAAAAACTTTGCAATATAAAATATTTATGGTATTATTAATGAGATTCTAAATAGTGAAATACTGATTAAGTATTTTAACCTACACGAAAAAGTGATTTAGATATTTTATATAGAAAGGAGGCAGACATGGCTGACAACTTACACCGTCAATTTGATCACATTGAAGATTTCGAGACTGAGCATCCTCAAACGACGAATTATCAAGATTATCAAGGTCTAAATAGTAATAGTATTAAACTACAAGATATGATTTTCTTTGGACGTATCTCAAGCTTCTGTGTTTCAACAGTCCTAGTTGCCTTCCTTTTCTTAGTAGCACAGGTGGCTACCTTCTGGGCCTTCTTCTGGGCAATTACCATTAGCGTCATTGGTCAGATAGGCATTTATGTCCTAATCGAATATTATAAAGCACAAAAACGTTGACTGCTGGTCAACGTTTTTTTCGTACTAAAAAAAGAAAGCCTCATGTGCTTTCTTTATTATTTTGCTTCTGCTGCTTCTTCAGAGATATCTTTAATATCAATGACGATATCATCAACGATAGCTTTTGTTTCTGCTTCAACATCCGCTTGTTCAGGAGTTACTTGAGCTGTTTTCTCCTTGATAAGTTCAAAGCTTTCTTTTGCAAAGTCAGCAACTTGAGCTGTTTTTTCTTGAACGGCTTTTGTCAAATCATCTGCAGTGATTTCACCATTTTCAAATTTTGCTTTGTAGTCTTGGAAAGTATCGACTGCCAAATCTTTGTAGTCGCTAGCTTTTTCCACTACTTGATTTTGATAAGCTTTAGGATCTTCTTTGAATGAAGCGATTTCTTCATCGATACGTGATTTGACAGCTTTACCTTTTTCAGTTGTAAAGAAGTAAGCTGCTGCAGCTCCAGAAGCTGCACCAATGATTAGGGTGTTTAAAAATTTACTCATGAAAAGACCTCCTTATTTTTTCTTGTCTTTTTTACCAAATAGTTTTGAAGCAACTTTACCGATAGCAAAGGCTGAACCCGCCTTACCGACACTTGCTCCTGCTGCACTTGCTTTAGCACCGAGGTAACGAGCTTCAGTATTCAAGTCAGAAACACTTTCTGAAAGCTCAGCTACTGCTACAAAGAGAGGATCGATTGTTTGAACTTTTTCATTAACATCTTCAACCAAGACGTTAGCCTTAGCCAAGATTTCATTTGTTTGATGAAGGGTTACATTAATGTCTGTACGAAGCACAGCAACTGTTTCTTCAACTTCTTTGACCACATGACGTGTACGAAGTAGGGTAGGGATCAATGCAACGAGGAACGCAGCAAGTGCGATTGCGATAATAAGAAATGCAATTTCTGCCATAGTTTAGGACTCCTTTGACCTTTTTAAAAGGTCGCTACAAGAAAACTGAGGTAAAATCTCCAGTTTCCAGTGACCTTTGTTATGATAATTTTCATTATATTATAACAAAGTCTGAGCTATATGACTAGTTTTTCATTTTATAATCTGCCTCTGGACGTTGCTTTCGCAAATATAGTAAGATAGCACCCAAGATGATAATGGCGATGCTGACCCATTGAGAAACACGCAAGCCAGCAAACATGAGGCTATCGGTACGCATGCCTTCAATGACAAAACGTCCAAGACCATACCAGATAAGGTAAAATGAGGTCACATCTCCTTGACGTAGTTTCTTATTAAAGCGTCTTAGTCCTAGGATAGTGATAAATCCGACTAAGTTCCAGAGACTTTCATAAAGAAAGGTCGGTACACGATAACTCCCATCAATGAACATCTGCTGGCGAATAAATTCTGGGACATAATTCAGATGACTAACTGCTCTTCCGTAAGCCTCTTGGTTAACAAAGTTTCCCCAGCGACCGATACTCTGAGCAAGCATAACACCAGGTGCTGCAATATCAAGAAAATCCAAGACAGCAATGGCATGACGTTTCGAAAACCAATAGAGGACAGCTGCACCAGCAATCAAGCCACCATAAATGGCAATTCCGCCATTCCAAATCGCAAAAATTTCTGAAGGATTCTGACTGTAGTAAGACCACTGGAAGATCACATAGTAGAGCCTTGCACCAACAAGGGCTATAGGAAAGGCAAGAAGAATAAAATCTAGAATGTTTTCAGGGTCAATTCCCTTTTCGGGAGCCCAACGCTGAGCCAGATAAACTGCAAGTAAGAGACCAGATACAATACAGATGGCATACCAATGAATACTAATGGGGCCAATCCTTAGAGCAATAGGATCAATAGTAGCTAACATTAGTCTTCACCATTCTTACTAATGAGGTTGGTCAAACGTTCCTCAAAGGTTTTGGTTGCATCAAATCCCATTTGCTTAGCACGGTAGTTCATAGCTGCAGCCTCGATAACAACTGATACGTTACGTCCTGTCTTAACAGGAATACGGACACGTGGAATCTTAACGCCTTGCAATTCGATTTCTTCGTTTCCGTTTCCAAGACGATCAAAGGTCTTGCCATTTTCGAAATTCTCAAGATAAATGGCCAACTGAACTTGAGAGGAATTACGGACAGCACTAGCTCCGTAGAGACTCATGACATCAATGATACCAACCCCACGAATTTCAAGAAGATGGCGGAGGATTTCCGCGGGCTCACCCCAGAGAGTCTCCTCATCCTTAGCATAAACATCCACACGGTCGTCAGCGACAAGACGGTGACCACGTTTCACCAACTCAAGCCCTGTCTCACTCTTACCGATGCCAGAGTCTCCTTGAATAAGAACTCCCATCCCGTAGATATCTACCAAAACACCATGGACACTAGTTCGTTCAGCTAATTGCGAGTTAAGATACCAAGACATGTCACCTGAAAGCGACGATGTGCCGTTTCGTCCTTGAAGAACTGCTACACCATTTTCCTTAGCAGCTCGAAGCATCTCTTCCGGAATCTCAAGACCACGCGCCACGATAACAGCTGGAGTTTCCGCTTTAAACATATTCGCAAAAACAGAATAACGGTTGTAATCAGTCATGGTTTTAAGGTAGGACCACTCCTTCATCCCAACCAACTGAAGTCGTTCAGGTGAATAATAGTCAAAATACCCCGTCATTTCTAAACCAGGACGAGAGATATCAGCTGTTGTTATCGCTTTTGCCAAAAGCTCCTTATTTCCATAGACAACCTTGAGTTTAAGCCTATCAACCAGCATTTTAACAGTTACTGTCATGTTATTTCCTCCGATTATTTACTAGTTTCATTGTATCATAAAAAGGTTTTCAATGCGGTTCTCAAAGCAAAAAAGACCTATGACTAGCACTAAGGCCAATCATAGATCTTTTCTATTATAATTTACTCACCAATTCCACTCGTCTTCGACAGGTTCAGCGTTTTTACGTTTACGTCCATCCTTGAGTTTGATTTCGGGATAAATATCTTCTTTGTAAGGAAGGAGAAAGGCTAAAACCAAGTATAGAAAGATTCCAAACTGCGTTGAAACCATTAGAATAACAGCCAAGATACGAGCCAAAGCTAGGTCCCAACCAAACTTATCTGCCAAACCTGCAACAACACCGGCGACGAGTCTATTTTTTCGTGTTTTATAAAAACGATTTGACATGGTCTTCTTCTCCCATCATTTCTTTGATTTAATTATATGATTTTTTTAAATTAAAAAAATCAGCCCTAGGACTGATTTAGAAAAATGAGCTTGCCTCGACACAGACCGCATCCAAACTTCTGTGTATTGACACGGCGTTTGCGACGGTAGATATGACCACAAGATTGGCACTGATAGAGGTAGTACTTCTCCTTTTGACCTTGCATCTTTGGAGCGTATCTAAGGCCTTCAACCTTGGCTAGTAAGTCCTTAAAATCTCTATCAACATGCTTGTAGCCCTTACCTTGAAAATAAAGGTGATAATGACAAAGCTCGTGGCGGACGATTTTTCGAAAGGTCTCAAGACCATGTTCCTCATAGAGTTTTGGATTGAAATCTAAGTGTCCATCCTTGGGAAAGAACCGCCCTCCAGTGGTCCGGAGACGCTTGTTCCACAAGGCTTGATGCTTAAATTCCCAGCCAAAATCTTCTATAGAAACAGTCTTAACATAATCAGTTAGATTCACGTGGATTCACCAAGGAGAGGTTGAGTTTTTCATGCTCCAAATCAACTTTTGATACCCACACGGTAACCAAATCCCCAACAGAAACGACCTGACTTGGGTGGTTAACGAAGCTCTTACTCATCTCAGAGATATGGATAAGGCCATCCTCATGGACACCGATATCCACAAAGGCACCAAAGTCCACAACATTTCGGACTGTCCCTTCAAGTTTTTGTCCGACTGACAAGTCTTTGAGTTCAAGAACATCCTGACGAAGTACTGGTGCTTCAAAATCATCACGGAGGTCACGACCTGGTTTCAAAAGGTCAGCAATGATATCTTTAAGGGTTTCCTGTCCAAGCCCTAGCTCTTCTGCTGTTTCTTTAAGATTAAGAGCCTTCAATTTCTCTTTGGCAGAGTCGTCCAAATCTGTGATATCCAACTGCTTGAAGAGGTCTTTTACCGCTGGGTAAGACTCTGGGTGGACCCCTGTATTATCCAAGATATTCTTGGCATTTGGGATACGGAGGAAACCAGCTGCTTGTTCGAAAGCTTTGGCACCGAGACGTGGGACCTTTTTGATTTCAGCACGTGATGCAATCTCACCATTTTCCTCACGGTAGGCAACGATATTTTCAGAGATGGTCTTGTTGAGTCCTGACACGTGTGACAAGAGGGTACTACTTGCCGTATTGACATTGACACCGACTTGGTTAACCACGGTATCAACGACGAAATCAAGATTTTCAGACAGTTTCTTCTGACTAACATCGTGCTGGTATTGGCCTACTCCGATTGATTTAGGGTCAATCTTAACCAACTCGGCCAATGGGTCTTGGAGACGACGGGCAATAGAAATGGCAGAGCGTTTTTCAACCGTCAAATCTGGAAACTCATGGCGGGCCAACTCTGATGCAGAGTAGACAGAGGCACCACTTTCATTGACAATGACATAAGAAGTTTCTGGGAAATCCTTGAGGACTTCTGCCACAAAAGCTTCACTTTCACGGCTTGCTGTTCCATTACCGATCGCAATAATCTCAATGGCATACTTTTTGATGAGGTCAGCCAAGTCTTTTTTAGCCTGTGCGATTTTAGCCTGACTTGCTGGAGCTACTGGATAGATAACTTGCGTTGTAATGAGCTTACCAGTTTGGTCAACCACGGCCAACTTAGCCCCTGTACGAAAGGCTGGGTCAAAACCAAGTACCATCTTGCCTTTAAGTGGCGATACTAGAAGGAGGCTTCGAAGATTTTGAGAGAAAAGTTGAATAGCACCATCTTCTGCTGCTTCAGTCAATTCGCTTCGGATACGGCGCTCCATAGCTGGAATGATTTTCTTCTTGAGAGATTGATTGATAACTTCCTCGATATAGTCATTTTTTTGTTTGAAACGAGCACTGTAGAAACGGTGCATTTTCTCAAGATTGTGCTTAAAGCTTACCTTGATAACGCCTAGTTTCTCACCACGGTTAAGGGCTAACGTACGGTAACCTTGAAGTTTAGACACCTTATCCTCAAAATCATAGTAAATCTTGAAAGTTTCTTTTTCATCCAGCAATTGATCCTTGAGGGTTGAAGTGATGTCACTGTTGTTCCAGATCTCGTTGTAAGTCCAAGAGCGCAAGCTATTGTCCTCAGAAAAGGCCTCAACCAAAATATCCACAGCACCCGCAAGAGCCTTATCAGCTGTTGGAAAGGCTTCAGATGTCAGCTTTTCAGCTTCAGCCTTGAGGTTGGGACTATTTTGCAAGATAAGACGAGCCAAGGGGAAAAGACCTGCTTCACGAGCAATAGTCGCCTTGGTGCGGCGTTTTTCCTTATAGGGGAGGTAGAGTTCTTCCACGTCTGCCAACTTTTCAGCAGCTTCAATGGCTGCCTTGAGTTGGTCAGTCAATTTGCCCTGTGCCTCGATCTTAGCCAAAACCGTTTCCTTGCGGTCTTGAAGAGTAGTCAAGGACTTGTCCATATCAATGATAGCCTTGATTTGCGTTTCATCCAGATTGCCTGTTTTTTCCTTACGGTAACGGGCAATGAAAGGAATGGTATTGCCTTCTGCGGTCAATTCCAAAACTGTTTCAACTTGTTGTTTTTTTAGGCCCAATTCCTGAGCCAATGTCTCTAGATTACGATTTTCCATAAGTTCTATTATACCACGATAGGAGATTTGCTTGGGTAGAAAACCTTGTAGCTGAAGCGAGAATTTTTAAGCAAGAGGTAGTATAATAGAAAGGTAGACCTATTGTTAAGGGCTATTTCTTTCGGAAAATAGATGCATCTTCCTAGAAGCAGAGCTTCTTCGGCCGATGCCCTAATTTTCTCTTAGAAATGACGCCCTTAGTATCTTATTTTAACTCGGAGGCTTTTTATGGCGGTTATTCAGAAAAAAACAAATGAACTTGAAAGCATGATGGCATCTTTTGCGGCTATCCCTGATTTTGAGAAGGCGGGAACTGATCCTAAGAAGGACAAACGTCTTCAAGAAGATAAGAAGAAATAATAGTTATGGCTATTTTTCATCAACTACCAGATAGCGTTTTGCAGCTTCTGGCAGTTTTTCTATCTATTATTATCGAAGCCCTGCCCTTCGTTTTACTGGGAAGCATCTTGTCTGGCTTTATTGAAGTCTTCGTGACTCCTGAAAAGGTCCAAAACTTCCTGCCGAAAAACAAGGTCCTGGCTATTCTCTTTGGAACTCTAATTGGTTTTATTTTCCCTTCTTGTGAGTGTGGGATTGTTCCAATTATCACGCGCTTTTTAGAGAAAAAAGTGCCTAGCTACACGGCTATTCCTTTCATGGCAACAGCTCCTATCATTAATCCAGTCGTTCTTTTTGCGACCTATACGGCCTTTGGGAACTCTTGGTACTACGTGATTTTACGTTTTCTCGGAGCTTTCTTGATTGCCATGATTTTGGGAATTTTGCTCGGCTTTGTGGTGGATGACCAGATTCTTAAGGACAATCGTAAGGTCAGTCATGTGCACGACTATAGTGGTTTGTCAGCTGGTAAGAAAATTTTTCAGGCCTTGGTTCATGCGGTAGATGAATTTTTCGACACTGGGCGTTACCTGATTTTCGGGAGCCTGGTGGCCGCAGGGATGCAGACCTACCTACCTACCCGTATTCTTACGACAATCGGGCACAATTCGATGACAGCCATCCTCATCATGATGCTTTTGGCCTTTATCCTCTCGCTTTGTTCAGAGGCGGATGCCTTTATCGGGGCTTCCTTGCTCTCTAGTTTTGGAGTGGCACCAACAGTGGCCTTTCTAATCATCGGTCCTATGGTTGATATCAAGAACCTAATCATGATGAAACACCAGTTTAAGACACGCTTTGTTGGTCTCTTCGTAGGAACCGCAAGTCTGGTGACAATCATTTACTGTCTGGTATTGGGGGTGATTTAATGTTACGTTTTCTCATCTTATCTGGGTATTTTGAGCTGGTCATGTACTTGCAAGTTTCTGGCAAGCTCAACCAGTACATTAATATCCACTACTCCTACTTGGCCTACATTTCCATGGTGCTTTCCTTTATCCTCGCTGTGGTTCAACTCATTGTTTGGATGAAGCAGATGAAGGTTCACTCGCATTTGTCAGGTCGAGTAGCCAAGGTAGCCAGCATCGTTCTCTTGGCCTTTCCAGTCCTAACTGGACTTTTAGTACCAACAGTAACCTTGGATGCCAATACCGTATCAGCTAAGGGTTATCATTTTCCACTGGCGGCAGGGAGCGATCCTAACCAGGCCGACCAAGAGGGAACGACTATCCAGTACTTGAAGCCAGACACCAGCTCCTACTTCACCTCCTCTGCTTATGAGAAGGAGATGACCAAGGAGCTAGCCAAGTACAAGGGACGTGAGACCATCCAGATTACCACGGAAAATTACATGGAAGTTATGGAGCTCATCTACCTCTATCCTAACGATTTTGTGGGCAAGAAGGTCACCTATACCGGCTTTGTTTACAATGACCCACAGACCAAGGGTTATCAGTTCATCTTCCGTTTCGGTATTATCCACTGTATCGCCGATTCAGGTGTTTACGGACTGGCGACGAGAGGAAGTGACCAAACCTTCAAGGATAATACCTGGGTAAAAGTCACTGGTACCATCACTGTGGATTATTATCAAAATCTTAAACAGAGCCTCCCTATCCTCAATTTGACTGAGGTTAAAGAGGTCGGTCAGCCTGACAATCCCTACGTTTATCGCGTATTTTAAAAAGCCAAGTTCAGTTGAACTGGCTTTTTCTTCTTGTGCAAAATGGATTTGTCTAGACTTCTTTTGCTAGGGCTACTGCTTTTTCAAGGGCTTGGTCCGTTGACTCGCAGATATTATCTGGACCGATAGTCTGGATGAAGCCTGATTTTTCGAGAACTCGGTAGGGTTGGGCGTTAACGTGAGAAAGAAGCAAGGTCATGCCACGTTTTTGGCAGATAGCAAGCGTTTCCTCAAGGGCATCCAGACCAGAGATATCCATGGCTGGAACGTTGCGCATGCGTAGGATAAGGACATTCTTACCATCGTCATTGATAACATTCAAGAAATTATTGGCTGCACCAAAGAAGAGGGCACCAAAGACTTCATAGACGACTGCATTTTTAGGGACTTGTTTCAAGTCGCTGTCCTCAGACAATATAGGATCTTCTAGATTCCCCTTGTCCACCCACTGACGAATTTGAGCCACGTCTGACATGCGTTTGAGGAAGAGGAAGGCTGCTAGGACCATACCAAATTCGATGGCAACCACTAGGTCAAAGAAAACGGTTAAGATAAAGGTTACGATAAGGACTGCTACGTCACTCTTAGGAGCACGTTGAATCATACGAACGACAGTACGCCAACCGCTCATGTTATAACCGACAATCATTAGGATTGAGGCCAAACAGGTCATAGGAATCAATGAGGCATAAGGCATGAGAAAGAGTAAAATCAGAAGCAAGGTAAGGGCATGAACCATCCCCGCTACTGGTGTCCGTCCTCCATTTTTGACATTGGCTGCGGTACGGGCGATGGCACCCGTTGCAGGAATCCCGCCAAAGAGGGCTGACATGATATTCCCCACACCTTGGCCAATCAATTCAGCATTAGAGCGATGATTACCACCAATCATCCCGTCTGAAACAACGCAAGAAAGTAGGGATTCGATGGCTGCTAGTATGGCAATGGTGAAGGCTGGCGACATCATTTGACGAATCAAAGAAAATGATAGGTCAGGAACTGTGAAACTTGGAAGTCCTGCTTTGATGGTGTAAAGATCACCGATGGTTTTGACTGGCAGATGACCAAAAGCTACGATGGCTGTGGTCACAATAATTGCAACCAAAGACCCCGGAATTTTCTGAGAAAGGCGTGGCCAAAAGATTTGAATGACTAGGGCCAAGATACCAATTGCAAGTGTCGGCCAGCTAATACTCGAAAGATGCTTCCCATAAGCTAGAAGTTTTTCTAAGAACTCAGCTGGCACGGACTTCATCTCAAGGCCCAGGAAATCTTTAACCTGTCCAGCCACAATCCCAACAGCTATCCCCAAGGTAAAACCAAGTGTGATGGTTTTGGGAATGAACTTGATCAGGTCACCAAAACGCAGGAGCCCCATGATAATAAGCATGAGTCCCGCCATGAGCGTGGCAAGGGTCAAACCAGCCATACCATACTGAGCAATGATGCCATAGATAATAACAACGAATGCTGCGGTGGGTCCACCAATCTGAACCCGACTACCTCCCAAAAAAGAAATAAAAAAGCCTGCAACAACTGCTGTGTAAAGACCTTGTTCGGGATTAACACCAGAGGCAATGGCAAGGGCAATCGACAAGGGCAGGGCAATGATAGCCACGATAACTCCTGCAATTAAGTCCTTGAGAAACTGGCCCTTAGAATAATTCCTGATGGTGGTAAAAAATTTGGGTGTGATATATTTTAAAGCGTCCATTTTTTCCTCCTAACTACTATCCTAAAACTCTTTAACTCAGTGAAATAACTCTTTTTCAATGAGTGTCAGACGCTTATCAATTTTACAATCTTATGATAGCATAGGAAAAGCTCATTTTCTAGGGGAGTGAGGGATTTAAAGCTATTATTTCAAGAATTTTTTAACTTTCTTAGTTTAGAAGTGAAGGTATCAAAAAACAAGTCCAGACTATGAACTTGTTTTGAAAGATTCATTATGGATTACCAACTTGTTGGCAAGGAAATCGGAATGTTAAGTTTAACCTTCATCTTGCTATTGGTCACAGAGGCTTGCTCAATTTCATAGCCGATTTCTGGAAGCTTGAGCTGAATTTGGTCATTAACCATTTGAACACCACTGCTTGACTGGGCAATGCTCTTCTTGAGGTAAGGCAGAACCAGTGATTTTGGAACTGGAAGGCGACCCAGGTGGGCACCTGCCAAATCTAGTAGGATGACTTCCTTGTTAGTGCTGACCGTAAAATCAAGGCTGAATGTTGATTCGATAGGTCCAAGAGATACGGGAACCTTAGCTGTTAGATAGGAATCATTCAACTCTACGCTACTGTTTTGCAAGGTCTCGTCATTAGAATCAGCCATGCTTGCTTTTAGGATTTGACGAAACTGATTACTGTCAAGATTAATCTCAGTTGAAACCCCTCCTGATGAAAGGGACGCCCCACCAATACCAGCCTGGGCTAAATCAGCAAGGGATGTTTGTGTTGATACATTTTCTAATTGGTCCTGACTGTCGATCTTGTCCGGAATAAGTAGAGCCGCCACTGCAAAAAAGAGCACAATGACGAGGACAATGAGTCGTTTAAACCATTTCCACATAGGGATACCTCATTTCAATTTTTCACTTTTGACGTCTATTGTACTGTAATCAAGGGAAAAAAGCGAGTAAGAACTGGAAATTCTCTCATATTTTCTTAATGCAGGAGATATGGCTCCAGAACTTCAAAGACTTTTAAGTAAGCATTGGCATAAAGGTGGACACCGTCATAGGTATGCTCTGCCTTCTGCTCTTTTCTATCATCAACCAAATCAGCATTACAATTAATGAAGTAGCAGCCATAGGTTTTAGCGATTTCCTCAAGAGCCTGGTTACAGCGGTCAAGATTTTCAGGAGTCCGCAGTTTCATCCACTGGATAGATGCCGGTGTCTGCCAAGGCAGATGAAGATTGGCTGGATAAAAAGCCATCAGGTAAATCTTGGTATTTGGCAATATAGCTAGTGTTTGCTCCAGAATTTGGCTGATATTTGCCGTCATATGTTGGAACCACTGATCTCCATAAGGCTCCTCGGTCATGTCATTGGTACCGATATTGATGAAAACCTTACTCGGTTGCAGATCCAAAAGTAGAGGATGGATATGCTGGAGAAATTCATCCGTATTCAAACCACTGATGCCTCGATTGTAGATGATATCGTCGATACCTCTACTCCTAGCGATTTCACAAATGGGAAAAAGCTCCATGAGAGAGGAGCCCGTGAAGAGCGTTTCCCCCTTGATAGCAACCTCATTTAGGTACTGATAGTTTTTAAGTTTGATATCTTTTAATTCATCCATGATAACTTTCTTCTATATAATTTTATCTAAATGAGAGAGAAGGCAAAGAGCAACCCTACAACCGTATTGGCCAAGGCGTGGATAAAGACACTAGGAAGAATGGACCCACTTGCTTTTATCTCATTGATAGCACCAAAAACGTAAGCTATGAGACTGATAAAGACCAAAATGGCAAAAGCCTTAAGGTAACCAGTTAGTTGGATAAACATAAGTGCATGGATGAGACCAAATAAGAGAGACTGAACCAGATTTGCTCCTAGAAATCCTAGTTTTCCTTGCATCCTTTTTAATAGAAAACCTCTAAAGAAGATTTCTTCTGGCAAGGCAGTCCCTAAGATAGCATAGGCTAGAATAGCAGGAAGAGCTCCAATTCCCTTTCCAGAAAAATCTGCTGTGGCCGTTTGGCTAGAGTCAAACCAACTAAAGACCACAATCGAAAAAAGAAGAAAAAGTAGACTAATACCCAAAATGGTCAGTAATAATTGCCTCTTCTTCTGACTCTCAACTTTCTTCAACCCAATCCAGTCAAAGAAACCGACCTTTTTCCTGCTCCAAATTAACCAAGTGATAAAAGGAATGACAGAGACTATGAGCAGTTCCATAATACCGCTCATCAGTTTAGACATAAATAGGGTCATGAGTTTGTCCTCCATTTCTAATCAAAAGACAGCTTCGTTCTTTTGAAAACGATTACCTTTACACCTTGATTATACTACTTTTAGGGGAAGAAAAAGCCCATTTTCACCAGTCTTGCCACGTTTCTTTGACACGAATCACACGGCCTTGCTTATAGTCAATATGGTAAACACGCCAACCACCAATCCAATCGTCCTTCAGCTTGTACTCAACACTTCCTTGAAGATCACTCCCCTTGCCCAAGAGTTTCTCAACTTCTTTTCTCGTCATGCCCTCAAGCTGATACTGCCGGTGAAAACTCCACATGAGTTTGTGTCGCATAGGAGCTGGTGTTTGAGCCCATTTTTCAGGAGTAAAAATCCGGTCACGAGGGACAATGATTGCAAAATGAACCAGACAAATGATTTCAATAATTAAGCAAAAGCCTTTTAGTCTCTTACGTCTGGTTTCTGGGGTAAGATATGCCATAGGACTACCTTACTTTCTCTTGCTTCCAATGGTCGTCCAAAATCACTGTGTGCTCTTTCGAAAAGCGAATAAGGATGTCTCTGGCAACTTGTTGGGATACACGCGCGACATTGGTCAATTCTAATCCTAGCTCAGGTGTGTCGTGTTCCAAGCGATACTTGTCATCCTCGGATTCAACAAAGATAAAACTCATTGACCCTTTTTCGCTATAAGTGAGATAGAGACTATCGTAGGATACTGGAAGTTGCGCCAAGGCATCCCAGATATCACTGTCACTTGGGTTTGTAATCGTCGCATAGTCTACCTGATCAGCTGTCGAAATACGCATGACAAGGCCTTCTGCTGCTTTCTTTTTAGGTGCAAGCCACTTAAACAAATGCATCGTTTTCCTCCTTTAGATGATGATTCCTTTTTGCTTGAGATTGTCCAGACATTCCTGTAAATAGGCAGTATCATGCTCTGGGTAAATGATGACTGGTAGCTTCTCCACTTCAATCTTATCGTAGGCTGGCATCTGCCTGCCTCGATACTCCTT
>NZ_LSIZ01000045.1:0-262 GCF_001556505.1 Streptococcus sp. CCH8-H5
CTCTTGCAAGTTTTGCCTTTATCGCAAGACCTGCCTTCGCTGAGGAAGCTAAAGCTGATAACTCATCAAACCTTGATGTGACTGCTGCTACCACTGCCAATGTGGAAACCACAGCAGACCTCGTAGAAACAAAGGTTGTCGAAGCTCCTGCTACTACTGAAAATGTGGCTAGCACAGAAAACACCACAAATGTCTCAGAACAAGCCTCAACTTCTACAGCAAGTTCTGAAACTGCCAGTGAAACAGCTTCAACAACTGCAAG
>NZ_LSIZ01000046.1:0-299 GCF_001556505.1 Streptococcus sp. CCH8-H5
TTCAGCTGGTGTTGCTGTTGGAGTTACTGGAGTCACAGTTGGTGTGTAAGTCGCAAAGGCTTTGGTTCCGTTCTTATCTTCACGAACAACCGTCACAGCTGGAGCTGTTCCAGTAAATGATTTCTCTGGAACAAAAGTTACAGTTCCGTCGGCTGCTACTGTGTAGGTACCAACGCCATCAACTGTCTTGGTAGTTGAACCATCGTCGAAGGTTGCTGGAACGTCATCGTTCATTGGCACACGGCTGTCACCTTCAGTAAATTCAGGCTTACCTGTTTGGGTTTGACCTTGTTTACCTG
>NZ_LSIZ01000047.1:0-270 GCF_001556505.1 Streptococcus sp. CCH8-H5
TACCAGATTGTGTTTGACCTTGGATATCTGTCGATGTTGCATCTTCAGAAGTTGGGACAACTGGAGTAATCTTAGGTGTGTAAGTTGTTTCTACTGTTGTACCATTTGTATCAGCTGCTTGAACCTTAACTGGGACAACATCACCTGAATAAGATTTATCCGTTGGGGTGAAGGTCACAACACCTGTTTCTTTATCAACGGTGAAGGTACCGATTACATCACCTGCTGGTGATTTCGCTTCTACTGATGCTGCTGGCTGACCATTTTCAT
>NZ_LSIZ01000048.1:0-417 GCF_001556505.1 Streptococcus sp. CCH8-H5
ATCTGCGATGTAGCCTGGAACCACTGGAACTGGCACACTGCCGTATCTATGACTTGACACATCCCAAGTGCTAACACTTGAAACCATATCCTTTGTCCCGGTGAAGACAAAATCATTTTGAACTTTAGCAGCTGGTGTATTTTCACCTGCCCCGATAAAGGTAACCGTCTGACTGGTGCCCTGACTCAAAGACTCTTTCTTAGACACTAAGATAATCTTAGTGTCAGCTGTCGCATCTGGTGGAAGGACTTGAAGATTACTTGAGTTAAGACCCGAGATGTTTTGGCCAGGCTTAATCTCATAACCTGTTGGTAGCGTTGGTAGAGAGGTGGACTCTACCTTAGTCGGATCCAACGAGTTATTATACGGAACAGCGTCTGTACCAACGATTTGATTCCCCGCTTCGTCCACAAGAAT
>NZ_LSIZ01000049.1:0-4178 GCF_001556505.1 Streptococcus sp. CCH8-H5
GTGCCGTTGGACCTGTTGGTGGTGTTGGTGCTTGTGGTTTACCAGGTACTTCAACTACCTCTGGAGTTGGTGGCGTTGGCGCCACTGGCTCTTTTGGTGGTGTTGGTGGTGTTGGTGCTTGTGGATTGATACCAACTGTTTTAATAACTGGTTTAACCGGTGCTGTCGGTGGTGTTGGTGCCTTAGGCTCTTCAGGTTTTTCACCTGGATTCTTAGGCAAACCAAGATTAGAGTTGATTGCGAACCAATATACTGTTGGTGCACCATCAGCATTTGCACCTTCAGCAGTAAATACCAAGTGACCATTTGTCATCTTGATACCTGCACCTCCATAATAGAGGTAAGGTGAATCAGCGTTATCCCAACCTGTCAATTCAGACGTTGTCTCACCATTAAAGACTGCACCATGGTCAATGTATTGGTTATCATTGACTGATGTTACTTCTTTAGTAGCAGCATCATAAGTAACTGATGATTTTGGAATAGCGATGAATTGGTTATCACCAATATTTACATATTCTTGGTGACGTGTTGATTGGTATTTTTTCTTAGGTGTGAATGTAATCAAACCAGTTTCAGCAGAAACGCTGTACGAACCAATAACATCATCCTTATCACCAAATGTATAATCTTGGTTACCAAGAGCGTGTCCATTACCACTACCTGAAGCATTAAGAGTTGTTACATCAGATGGAATTTCACGTGAGACAACCCATTCTGAACCATTCCAGTCAGTGATAGGAACAACTACCTTAAGTGGGTTCTCATCAGAAATGTTAACAGTAGCGCCACCGAAATCAGCGTATCCAGATTTAGTAACAACTTCACCGTTTTGGATTGCCAAAGTAGAGCCATCTGCGTAAGGATTATATGTACCGCGGATAGTATTACCATTAACGTCTTTCGCTTCTACTGTAAGTGGACGTGGGCGCTCAGATGTTTCAACATAAGCTGCACCATTCCAGTGGTTTAGTGAGTTAAGTGCTACGATAGCATTACGCTCACTAAGGTTGAACATTTTACCATCTTTATCGTAAAACTCAACATCTACTGCTACTTTAACTGGTTTATCTTGATCAGTTGATGCACCAACTGTCATAGTTACTGTTGGATCCTTACTGATTTTCGCGATACCTTTTCCGTCGTTTGATGGAAGGCTAACAATTTCGTAGCGGTAAACAACACGTTTGATTGCTGATGCTTCATTCTCAACAATCATGCTTGATTGGTTCAAACCATCATAAGTAACAACAAATTTGTCACCTTCTTTAACTTGAACCCACTCGTCTTCAGTATTTGTCCATGGGCTATTTGAAACAATGTCAGATGCTTGTAACTTGTTAGAGTCATATTGGAAAACATTACTTGTGTTAAGACGCTCTTGTGCTTCTTTTGTCAAGTAGTTGCTTACACCTTCAACTTTGTGTGTTGCATCGTTTTCACGTTGGAAGGTCAATTCTTGAACAACTTCAGCATCTTTAAGGTTACGATATACAGGATCATTCATGTATTTATCGTAAGCTGTTTTAGCTTCTTGGTATTGTTTAAGTGCTGTTTGGTAGACAGCTAATTTGTTTTGATACTCAAGGTACTCTTGGTCATATTTAGCTTTTTGCTCATTGTAGACAACCAAGGCTGCTTCGTATTTAGCTTTAGCATCTGCATTGTATTTTTCAATAGCTTGTTTTGTTTCAAGATCTGCTTCATAAGCTGTTTTCTTAGCGTTATAAAGTTCAAGATTCTTGTCATATGCTGCTTTTTCTACATCATATTTAGCTTTTGCTTCATTATATGCTGCAAGCTCAGTTTGATATTTAGCTTCAGCTTCAGCGTTACGTTTTTCAGTAACAACTTTTTCAGCTACTTTATTATCATAATTAGCTTTTTCAGCATTGTATTTGGCTTTATCGCTATTGTACTGTGCAAGAGCTGCTTCATAATCAGCTTTTGCTTGGTTATAAGTTGCCAATTCTGCTTGGTATTTAGCTGCAGACAAGGCATTTTCTTTATCAGCTACTTCTTTTTCTGCTACCTTAGCATCATAAGTAACTTTCTTAGTCTTGTACTCTGAAAGGGCTGAGTCATAAGCTTGCTTAGCAATTTGGTATTGCTCTGAAGCTTTATCATAAGCTGTTTTTTCAGTATCATATTTAGCCTGAGCTTCAGCATTTGTTTTATCAGCAAGTGCTTTCTCAGCTAATTTGGCATCGTAGTTTGCTTTTGCTTTATCATAGTCAGCTTTATCTGACTTGTATTGTTCTTTAGCCGCTTTATAATCTGAAACGACTGTATTGATTTTCTCTGCTTGTGCTTTATTATCTGCAGCAGCTGCTTCAACAGTTTCTTTGGTTTGAGCAGGTTCTTCCTTAACCTCAACCCCTTCGTTAGTTGCAGCTGTTTTTGCAGCTTCTAAGCTTGTATTTGTTACTTCACTCGTTGTAACAGTTGTGTTGCCTTCTTCAGTAACGTTAACAACCTTCTTCTCAGTTGAATCTGCTACGGCAGAAGTGCTTTCTTCAACAGCATCTGTTGCTTCAACTGCTGGTGTTACTGAATCTGTAGTTGTTGATACTTCATCAGCGCTTGCATTTGAAGCTCCTACTGCAAGAACTGCAGTCCCCAAAAGAACAGAAGCCGCACCAAGGCTAGACTTTCTGAGTGAATAACGTTGTAATTCCTTTTTCCCCATTTAAATTACGTCCTTCTATATTTAGTTATGTTCATATTCTAACAAAAGAAAGAACCTTGTCAATTTGAGATATCTCATAAAAACATCCATTCCTTTAAATTCTATTAGATTCTTAAATTCAAATACTTTTTAATATCAAAGTATTTGATAGATAAAACCCTATAATAAATAGTGTTTTCGTTGTAAATAGAAGGTTTAATTTTATAATATACAGGATGATTCACTTTAATGTTTTTTTATTGAAAAAATCATGAAAAACAAGCGATAATAAGCTTTCATTTTGATTTTCATTGTGATATTTAGCTTTCGGATAGCTATCTACCTAGATTCTCTCCTTTATCTTCCTATATTTATTAGTTTGGTAGTGTAAAATAAGTTGTGTAAACACAAAAGGAATAAATCTGTTATAGTAGAGTTGCAACACATTACTAGAAAGAGATTTATTCCTATGGCTCAGTTTACCAACATATTTTACTTAACATCCTAGCCCAAAAGCAAGATATTGATGAATTTTTCCATACTTCTCTTGAAACAGCTATGAATGATCTCCTTCAATCAGAATTGTCAGCCTTTTTAGGGTATGAGCCTTACGAAAAAGTAGGCTATATTTCTGGTAATAGTCGTAACGGAACCTATTCACGGAAATTTGAAACCAAATATGGGACTGTTCAGTTAACTATTCCAAGAGAGTGTAATGGGAACTTTAGTCCATCTTTGATACCTGCTTATGGGCGTAGAGATGACCACTTGGAAGAGATGGTTATCAAACTCTATCAAACCGGTGTAACGACTCGAGAAATTAGTGACATCATCGAGCGAATGTATGGTCATCACTATAGTCCTGCCACAATTTCTAATATCTCAAAAGCAACTCAGGAGAATGTCGCTGCTTTTCATGAGCAAAGCTTAGAAGCCAATTACTCTGTTTTATTTCTTGACAGAACCTATCTTCCATTAAGACGTGGAACCGTTAGTAAAGAATGTATTCATATCGCACTTGGCGTTACACCAGAAGGACAGAAGGCTGTTCTTGGATATGAGATTGCCCCAAAATGAAAACAATGCTTCTTGGTCCACCCTGTTAGACAAGCTTCAAAACCAAGGAATCCAACAGGTTTCTCTTGTAGTGACCGATGGCTTCAAGGGGCTTGAGCAGATTATCAGTCAGGCTTACCCATTAGCTAAACAACAACGTTGCTTAATTCATATTAGACGAAATCTAGCTAGTAAAGTGAAACGAGCAGATAGAGCGGTTATTCTGGAGCAATTTAAAACGATTTATCGTGCTGAAAATTTAGAAATGGCAGTGCAAGCTTTAGAGGACTTTATCGCCGAATGGAAACCAAAGTATAGGAAAGTCATGGAAAGTCTGGAGAATACGGATAATCTTTTAACTTTTTATCAGTTTCCCTACCAGATTTGGCACAGCATTTATTCGACAAACCTCATTGAGTCTCTTAACAAAGAAATCAAACGTCAAACGAAAAAG
>NZ_LSIZ01000005.1:0-431 GCF_001556505.1 Streptococcus sp. CCH8-H5
CCTTCTGGGTCTGGGAAATCTACCCTTATCCGTACAATCAACGCCTTGGAATCCATCGATAACGGTACACTTATCGTTAATGGACATAATGTGACGGAAGCTTCTGCCAAAGACTTGGTTGAGCTTCGTAAAGAAGCAGGGATGGTTTTCCAACACTTTAACCTCTACCCGCACAAAACTGTTCTTGAAAATGTAACTTTGGCACCAATCAAGGTTCTTGGAATCAGTAAGGCAGACGCCGAAAAGACTGCTGAAAAATTCCTTCGCTACGTTAACATGTGGGACAAGAAAGATTCATACCCTGGCATGCTTTCTGGTGGACAAAAACAACGTATCGCTATCGCCCGTGGTCTTGCTATGAATCCTGAGCTCTTGCTCTTTGACGAACCAACGTCAGCCCTTGACCCAGAGACTATCGGTGACGTGCTTGC
>NZ_LSIZ01000050.1:0-1305 GCF_001556505.1 Streptococcus sp. CCH8-H5
CTGAAACAGGTGATGATGCGTCTATGGCAGCTATGGCTCTCGGAGGAATCCTTGCAGCAGCTGGACTTGGTTTAGCAGGAAAACGCAAAAAAGAAGACTAAGATAGTTCATAGGTTAAATCCCTCAACATAGTTAGTTAGACTATTTCAGTTTTCGAAAAAGAGACTTATCCCGAAAGGGGTGGGTCTTTTTTATGTATGTTCAGAGTGATGAAGACACGTTTCTTAAAGTTAATGAAGTTTCTAAAACCGAATCCCAAGCGTTTGATGTCTTTGATCAACTTGTTAGTTGCTTCAAGTTTTGCATTTGAATAGTCCTTTTCTAGTGCGTTTTTGATGTATTGCTTGTTTCTAAGAAAAGTCCGAAAGACAGTTTGAAAGTAGTGATTGACCTTGTTCATATTTTCCTCTATCAGCTCAAAGAACTGATCCACTCTTTTCTCCTGAAAGTGAAAAAGTAAGAGCTGATAAAGTGTATAGTATTCGGTGAGCTCTTCTGAAAAGTCTAGTGTTTTCCTAACAACTTCATGTGGACTTAAGGTTTGATGGAAAGTCTTTGAATAAAAAGAGTTGAGAGATAACTTACGGCTGTCCTTTTGGAAGAGTCGCCAATGATTTTTCAAGGCTCGATAGGGTCGTGATTTTTTGATAAAATGATTCATAATCACAATTCTAGTCTTAAAAATACCTGCTTTATAATCTCTATAGTAGTTTTATCTATTACAGACATTATAGAGCAATTTTTTAATTATTCAGTCAAAAACAAAGTTCTATGGAAAGATAAACCATTAAAAATACTGACATATTTTCAATCTAATTACATTAATAAATCTAAAAAAATGTATATTTACACTTGATCTTAGTTAAATTATGAGTGTATCTATAAATGTTGAAAGTGTAAAAGGTAAGAATCATTCTATGATTCGAAAATTGTAAGACTTTTACAAAGTAATATATATTGATATTGTAAGATGTTATAAATACTTTAAATACAATTATTGATTTATGCTTTGAATTATATATGTAAAGTTGTATAGGTTCTGTATAAAAAGAAGGTGTTAGAAAATAAATACTTTGAAAAGAATAATGCTTAAGTTATTTTAAAAAAAGAGAGAAAACTAATTTTATGATAGTAAAATATTGATTCAATTTTAATTTTATGATATATTTTTCGTTAGGGAAATTCATTTTATATTATTTTTAGAAGAGATAAGACTAATCAAAATCTAATGATTACTTGTCTAGGAGGAAATATGGGTAAAGATATCTTTAGTAAGAAGAGTCGTTTCTCGATTCGTAAATTGAA
>NZ_LSIZ01000051.1:0-291 GCF_001556505.1 Streptococcus sp. CCH8-H5
CAGAGACTGTTTCTGTTGAAGCCCCTTCAGAGGTGACCACTGGTGTTTCTGACACTGTGGCAGCTTCGCTTGAAGCGGTAGCTGCTGTATTTTCTGTAGGTTTAGCTGTGGCTTCATTACTTGCTGGAGCATCGACGTTAATAGCACCTTCTTTGATGATGGTTTCAACAGTTGCTTCATTAACGGGGGTAGGTTGTTCTTCAGCTGAAGCATAGCTGAGTCCTGCAAAACTCAAACCCAAAGCAAGTCCTGTCACTGCAATAGTTACCCAATGTTTTTTAACTTTGTGAA
>NZ_LSIZ01000052.1:0-1729 GCF_001556505.1 Streptococcus sp. CCH8-H5
CTGCACTTGGTTTCTTATTCAGTTCTCAAAGGTCTTTGTCTCTCTTAAGACAACTTCTATATTCTAGCAAATCTAGAATACCTTGTCAACACTTTTTTTGAAGTTTTTTCACTTCTCGTGTCCGCTGTCTCTCCCGAAACAGCTTATTTATAATATCATCTCTGGCCTGTCTTGTCAATAACTTTTTTAAAGTTTTGGAACCTTTTCAAGTTTGTGGCAAGTCAGTTAAGACAACTTTTATATCTTAACACCCAAATCAATGCTTGTCAATAGGTTTTTTCAAAAAAATAAAGCAGTACAATCGTGTACCGCTAAATAAGTCATCTAAAAATTTCTTTTACTTGACTTGTAACCATACTTTTCTATAAAGTCTTGGCGGAACTCAAGTAAATTGTCATCTACAATAGCTTGTCGGACCTTGACCATTAAATTTACCAAGAAGTAGAGATTATGATAACTTGTCAGGCGAATTCCAAACGTTTCATCTGCTTTCAACAAATGTCTCACATAAGCACGTGTGTAATTCTTACATGTATAACAATCACACTCAGGATCTATAGGGCTAAAATCTTCTGCATACGCCGCATTTTTAACCACGAGACGTCCTTGACTCGTCATACAAGTTCCGTTACGAGCAATTCGTGTTGGGAGAACACAATCATACATGTCAACGCCACGAATAACACCGTCAATCAAACTATCTGGTGCCCCTACCCCCATAAGATAACGTGGTTTATTCTCAGGAAGCAAAGGTACAGTAAAGTCTAGAACCGCATTCATTTCTTCATGAGTTTCTCCTACTGCAAGACCTCCAATTGAATAACCTGGAAAATCCATGGAAACCAAATCCTGTGCAGACTGTCTGCGAAGATCTTCAAAACCTGCTCCCTGTACGATTCCAAAAAGACCTTGGTCATGTGGACGACGATGTGCTTTCAGCCCTCGTTCTGCCCAACGACTTGTACGTTCAATAGAATTTTTCACATAGTCGTATGGTTGGTAAAATTGAGGGCATTCATCAAAACTCATCATAATATCCGAACCGAGATTGTTCTGAATCGCGATCGCTTTTTCAGGAGATAAAAACATCTTACTTCCATTAAGGTGATTTTTAAAGGTTACACCTTCTTCCGAGATATTTCGTTTTTCGGCCAATGAATATACTTGAAAACCACCGCTATCTGTAAGAATCGCTTGGTCCCAATTCATGAATTTGTGGAGTCCTCCAGCTTTAGCCACAAGCTCGTCACCAGGTCTTAGCCATAAATGATAGGTATTGGCCAAAATAATTCCTGAACCCATCTGTTTTAATTCTTCAGGAGATTGCGTTTTTACTGTAGCTTGGGTACCTACAGGCATAAACATCGGTGTTGGAAAAGTTCCATGAGGCGTGATAATTTCCCCCAGGCGTGCTCCTGTGTGTTTTTCTTTCTTTATAAGACGATATTTAATAGGAAAATCAGTCATTTATACTCCTTACATTAGGAAAAACAGTCCTAAGTATTTTTTAGTAAGTGGTCATTATCCACAACCGCTTTAGTTTATCAAAAATTACAAGAATTGTCAGCTCTATATTTTCAAACTTTTGGATGAATAACATCAAACATCAACACTATCATTTATAGCAAAATCATAACCACCCGTCTAACGGGTGGTTTGATCAAGGGCTATAAGCCCATAATACCAGCCAGCGCCTAAAGACGCTGGCTTTCACTTTGTTCAAGCCTTA
>NZ_LSIZ01000053.1:0-276 GCF_001556505.1 Streptococcus sp. CCH8-H5
TTACAGTTTCAAGAGTCTTACCTTCTGAATCTTTAAGAACGAAGCTGAATTCGTTCGCTTTAAGCTCACGGCCTTCCAAACGTTTAGTGAAGTTGAATTCCACTTCAACTGGTACGTTGTTAACACGTTTTTCAGTTGGTTTGTTTGGTTTTTCAACTTTCTTAGTTGTTGGGTTGTAGTAGTTAACTACTTGAGCCGCAGTATTTTCAATATCTACACCGCCAGGTACATCAGCTTTAACTGTTGTTGGGATGTCGAACTTGTAGTAACGTCCAA
>NZ_LSIZ01000054.1:0-2572 GCF_001556505.1 Streptococcus sp. CCH8-H5
ACCTCCCGAGTTTCCATTTATTTTACTTATCACCAAGTGCAGTCACGTAGTTGTAAGAGCCACACATTCTACAATCCTTCTAGAAAACTAACCCATCTTTGGTATCGCTCTCCAACTGTCTCATCATATTCATCTTGATTGAGAAAAATTCCCTTTTTATCAGGTTCGAGTTTGTTTTTTTCTGCATTATCTTCGAGTATTTCTCTAAGCCGTTTTTTTAGCCGACTATTGTTATCTTCTTTGTTATCCATAAAATAATCCCTTATATAGTCTTTAGTTAGCTTCCCACCTATCGTTTCAGACATTGAGAGTTTCATGACAATAAATAACAAATGTTCTATTTTTATTTTTACTCTATCGAGTTTAAATAAGCCTTTCTCATCTTGATAAATACACCTAGACGATGTATTTAAGCTGACTCTATACAATTGTTTTTCAAATTTTCCTTGGTCACTATTTTCAAATTCTATTACTGAATTTTTATTTGAAGGCAACAAAGGAACATGATTATATTTGCTATAATCAAGGCTATCACCATTATTTAAAGCTATTTCAATATCTTCGAAATACAATAAAAAATCCTTTACTAGATACATAGATATAGTTTCATTGATTTGGTATTTTTCAGAAATTATGTTATACAAAAACTTTGATTTTAGTAGTTTCTCAAGACCTAGAAAAGTATTTTTAGGCAAACTAGTTAAAATATTTTCCAAAGTCTTGATATCTAGTTGATTCTGTGAAACCTCTTGATAAAATGACATTGTGGGTTTTATCCATTCATTAGGTAGACCATTCTTCTTTATCAATAATTTAGATACTTCTCTATAATAAATTTCTTGCCAGTCCTTTTTATATTTGGAACGACCTATTATATTGTGAAAATTCCCAATAGTAATATTAGTAAAAACGTCACTCCCTGTTGCAGATTTTAACCCAATTCTAGATTCATATTTTTTCGAAAAATAATGTTTTTCCAAATAATTGTTTGTAAACCAATCTTGTAACAGTCTTTTCATCAGAGGGGTATTAGGGCTTTTTTGCATCAGAATGCTTATCTCATCATCATTAAATGAGCCTTTATCACTAATTGCAACATTTGGCAAGTCTAAATCCATATAGAAATACACTAAAGCATTGTGGAAAGTGATGCTATCATCCCTGATTATTTTGGATTTAATATTACTTCTAGACACATAATAAAACTTGGAATTCTCAAATCCATAGTGTCGGATTAAATTCTTTATAAGTTTGTATACATCTTCAAATTTAGAAGGATTTTCAATACTATTTAACTTTAATACTAATTTATAAGCTATCAACTCTCCTTCAGTAATCTGAATATCTAAATCTACCTCCTTAATCAAACGACTAAGCGAATAAGAGATAATATGTGTAACATTGGGTTCATTACTTAGTTCACCCAATTCCTTCACAAAAGGGCGGTACTGTAAGAAAGAGACTTTTCTTTTGTTCTCAAGGCTCATCTTTGTTTTCCAGATCTCAGCAAGACTAGTCGATACATCAATTAAGTCTGTCTGACTCAACTGCGTTAGATTTTCTTTGACAATATTTTGGAACTTGTCTGCATTAAAATCAATATTGATTTCTCTAGGACTAAACTTGGGAATGATAATTTTCTCATATAAAGGCTTTATTTCTTTTTTAGAGGAGATAACAATAACACGGCAACCAATTATTTGTTCAATATAATCAATAACACCTAAAGCTTCATTATAGCTCTCAAATTCACTCAAGCTTAAATTTTTAGACTCCTCAGCTGATTTTATAATAGTATTTGATACCCTTTCAAAATCATCAAAAACGAGAATCCATTCTTCTGAATAATTTCTAAGAATGTATATTCCTTGAGAACTATAAAACCATTGAATAAGATTTCCAATTACCGGTAAATTAACAAGAATTGAAATCTTTGTTTCTTGAATAATTCTATTATTTATTTCTTGAATAATATCTTTACGTGAATTTAGTCCAAACAAAGATACATATAAATATTTTTTCCCAATTTTATCTAACATTGAAGTAACAAACTTTGTTTTTCCTGTTCCCCAACTACCTGTTATCCATATATTTCTGACACCACTGTTAGTGATAAGCGACTCAAACTCCTTATACTCGTCCCCTTCGAAATTTTCTCTATCAATTCTCTTTTTTTTATTACTTTTATTTTTACACACATCCCTCAAAATAAAAAATGCTAAAACAATAAAACAGATGAAAAAACAACGATAAATTGTCTTGATGACTTCTATTGGTATTGTATATCCACAGAAGAGAATACCCACTGTACTATTAATACTAATTACAATCTTACGTCCTACTTCAGTAAATGAAATAATAACTAAAGCTAGCATGAAATACCAAATTCTTCTTAACTTCAACGTTTCTCCTACTTTCTTTTTCTACATACGTCTCCCATTCTACCATAACTGTAACTCAGTTGTTACTTGACTTATAATATAAAATAACCTCAAACTTATTTTCACCATCAAGCAAACACAAAAAACTCGAGAACCTCCCGAGTTTCCATTTATTTTACTTATCACCAAGT
>NZ_LSIZ01000055.1:0-203 GCF_001556505.1 Streptococcus sp. CCH8-H5
ATCTCTAGCTACTCTCGCTACCTCTCTAAACAATGGGAGCAAGCTAGTGAATAAAGTCAAAACCACCCGTGAGAACGGGTGGCTTGCTCTTCGGCTGAAAGCCTCTGCTACCGGCCGAGGCCTAAAGGCCTACCGAATGGTTTCCCTTCAGCACCACCTTTGCTAGCTGACCCGTCTAGCGGGTCTCTTTAAGATTACTTTCT
>NZ_LSIZ01000056.1:0-1428 GCF_001556505.1 Streptococcus sp. CCH8-H5
TTTGTATATTAGTTAGTGGTCGGGAAACCTTATCTAATATAACACTTTAGGGGGAGTTTTTACTCTTTGTCAACTGCAGTGGGTGACGAAAAGCTAACATCTAGAGAGAACCTGATAGGTTTTCTCTTTTTGTATGTTCAGAGTGATGAAGACACGTTTCTTAAAGTTGATGAAGTTTCTAAAACCAAAGCCCAACCGTTTGATGTCTTTAATCAACATGTTAGTAGCTTCCAGTTTAGCGTTTGAATAGTCCGTTTCTAGTACGTTTTTGATGTATTGTTTGTGTCTAAGAAAAGTCCTAAAGACCGTTTGAAAGTAGTGATTGACCTTGCTCATGTTCTCCTCTATGAGTTCAAAAAACTCATCCCCCCTCTTCTCCTGAAAGTGAAAAAGCAAAAGCTGATAGAGGTTATAATAATTGGCGAGTTCTTCTGAGAAATTCAGTGTCTTTTCAACGACTTCATGTGGGCATAATGTTTGATGGAAGGTCTTTGAGTAAAAAGGGTTGAGAGATAACTTACGGCTGTCCTTTTGGAAGAGTCGCCAGTGATTTTTTAAAGCTCGATAAGGTAGTGACTTCTTATCAAACTGGTTCATAATGGCAATTCTTGTCTTTAAAAAGGCTCGACCAAGGTGCTGGATGATGTGGAAACGATCAATAATTATTTCGGCATTTGGAAAAAGTCTTCGAGCTAGTGGCATATAGGCTCCTGACATGTCCATGGTAATAAACCGTACCTTTTGTCGTACTTTCAATGGATACTTCAAAAAGTAGTTTCGAATAGTGGTTTGACGGCGATTATCAAGGATGGTTATGAGTTTGTTGGTCTCATAGTTTTGAGCCACAAAAGCGAGTTCACCTTTCTTGAACCCAAACTCATCCCAGGACATAACCCTTGGGAGTTTGTCATAATGTTCCTTGAAAGTAAACTGGTCAAGTTTACGATAGACAGTGGACGTCGATACACGAAGTCTTCTGGCAATATCCGTTAGTGATACCTTCTCAGTTAGAAGTTGTGCAACCTTTTGTCGGACAAGGTTGGAGATTTGGTGGTTTTTCTCAACGATTGAGGTTTCAGCCACTGTTACTCTCTTACACACTTTACACTGGAAGCGACGTTTCTTCAGACGTAGTAGTGTTGGAGTTCCAGCTTGTTCGAGAAGAGGGATTTTAGAAGGTTTTTAAAAGTCATATTTGATCATCTTTCCTTGGCAATGAGGGCATGGTGGTGCAGGGTAATCAAGTTTTGCTTGAATCTCGATATGAGTGTTAGTTTCAAAAACAAGTGAAATCTTGATATTTTGGTCTTTAATTCCGATTAATTCTGTGGTATTCTTAATAAGTCTCATAAGTTCTTCCTAATGATAGTTTGGTCGCTTTTCATTATAGTTCTTATGGGACTTTTTGTGTATACTCAAAAAGCTCTA
>NZ_LSIZ01000057.1:0-1231 GCF_001556505.1 Streptococcus sp. CCH8-H5
CTTTCAAGTTTTCAGCATCTGGAATTACTGAGTCATCAAGTGAAGCGTAACGACGATCAGTGTGTGCTGAGTGCTCATCATCACGATCCATAAATCAAATTTCATTTCAGATTATAGATTAATTTACTGTCTAACCCCAGAAAGCATCTTCTACTGCTTGATCTGATGAAAAGAGCCAAACTTCCTTGATCTTTCCATCATCCATGCGAAAAAGATCAATACCATTCATGTTGAGTTCCTCGCCGTCTGGGCGAGTTCCGACAAAGGTCACATTGGCTGCTACAAGGTCAATATTTTCAGACACCCAGTTAGTCAATACTTTGAAGGTACCGTTTGTTTTTTCTGAAAATTGAGCCAAGTGTGCTCCAAGTGCTTTTTTTCCAACAACTGTACCGGAATTACTATGCTGACCTGGCTGGTGCCAGATAATATCATCTGCCATAGTCTCAAAAACAGCTGGAAAATCACCTGTTATAAGACCATTGTTATATGCATTAAAAATTTCTAAATTTACTGACATGAGTTACTCCTCGTTTCTTTTATTTATGATATAATATTATCACTTACTAACAAAAAGACAAGTAGGCACTTTATTGTTATCTAGTATCAAATACGATACTATTATTGTCAAATAAGAGAATAATTTTAAAAAATTTGGAGGAATTATGGTAACCAAAGTCAGTGAATACGGAATTTGTCCTTTTGCCACGACGCAGCGTGTACTAACAGGCAAATGGGCTCTAGTCATCATCTATCAACTCAGTACGGGGACTAAGCGTTTTAATGAACTACAACGTCTAATTCCTGGCATTACCCAAACCATTCTAACACGACACCTCAGACAGCTCGAGAAGGATAAAATCGTGGAGCGTAAAGTCTATGCTGAAGTTCCCCCACGGGTCGAATACAGTCTAACTGAAATGGGTAGAAAATTTCAAGGTGTCCTAGATGCCATTGAAAGTTGGGGACTGAAGTATATCGAAACCCTAGACTAATTATCTCCTCGGTTCATCTCACCTTACAAAGTGAGACGAACCGAGAGTCACTTCTCAAAAAAAGGCGGAATAAATCCCGCCTTTTATCTTTTATAATTATTTTCCAAGGTAGTATTCAGAAACAACATTCAATTTTTCGTCAAATTCAAATACCAATGGTGGGAAGTTTGGAATTTCAACATCCATGATTTCGTCATCTGACAATTGTTTGATGTGTTTTACAAGGGCACGGATTG
>NZ_LSIZ01000058.1:0-519 GCF_001556505.1 Streptococcus sp. CCH8-H5
GAATTCAACTTCACTAAACGTTTGGAAGGTCGTGAGCTTAAAGCTAACGAATTCACATTCGAGTTGAAGGATGCAGCAGGTAAAGTTGTTGAAACTGTTAAGAATGATGCAGCTGGTAACGTTAAATTCTCTAAACTTGAATTCAAGAAAGGCCAAGAAGGCGTTCACAAGTACACAGTAGAAGAAGTTAAAGGTACTGATGGCACAGTTCAATACGACGGTATGAAAGCTGTTGTTACAGTTGAAGTTAAACATGATGGAACAGCTAAAGCACTTATCACTAACGTGACAGATGCTGCTGATAAAGAGTTCAACAACAAAGTAACTCCTCCAGATACTCCAGACTTCAACCCAGAGAAATACATCCTTAACGAATCTAAATTCGATCTTACAGGAGTTAAACTTCTCGATGACGATAGCGAATTGAAAGATAAGGTTGCAGACACTAATGCAAATCCTTACGCTGATAAGACTGATAACAACGAAGCTCAAAATATCAATACTAAGACACTCAAGAAA
>NZ_LSIZ01000059.1:0-396 GCF_001556505.1 Streptococcus sp. CCH8-H5
AGGCGCTTGCTGACTCAGATGCACTTGCTGAGGCTGACGCACTTGCTGAAGCTGAGGCGCTTGCTGACGCTGACGCACTTGCTGAGGCTGACGCACTTGCTGAAGCTGACGCTGAGGCTGACGCACTTGCTGAGGCTGACGCACTTGCTGAGGCTGACGCACTTGCTGACTCTGAGGCGCTTACTGACTCAGACGCACTTGCTGAAGCTGAGGCGCTTACTGACTCTGACGCACTTGCTGAAGCTGAGGCGCTTACTGACTCTGACGCACTTGCTGATTCTGATGTACTTGCTGAAGCCGAGGCACTTACTGACTCAGAGGCGCTTGCTGACTCAGATGCACTTACTGACTCAGACGCACTTGCTGAAGCTGAGGCGCTTGCTGACGCTGACGCAC